>CAYJBA010000066.1:0-10142 GCA_964367865.1 uncultured Bacteriovoracaceae bacterium
TTTGAGAGAGCAGGTCTTTTTCAAACTTCTCGGGATTGTCAATTTTAGCGACATTTAGGAGCAACTCCTCATAAACTAGCGCATGGCCGTAATCAAACGCAAACAGTAGGTTTTGAGCTTCAGGGTACTTTTTCCCAAATTGATAAGCCTCAGGTGGTAGTGGATACCACACTGTTTCGGCATAGGTATTTGAACTATAACCACAAGCTAACAGTAATAAACAACCTAGGCCTATTCTCAGAAAAACATTGCTCATGTCCCACCTCCGGTGTCCATTAGCTCAGCCTGAAGTTCGTTTCCGCGAAATCTAATACGAGGGCGCACGGGTAGCATAATAGTCGGATCCCGAATTTCGTAATAGAGGTAGGTCTCCCAAGAATCTTTTCTACCCCCATTTTCTGGCCATCCCGGATTTATCGGACCCGTACAGGTATAATCATTTGCGACGAGATATACCCTCAAAATAAAATCGGGAATGAGTGGACTATCTTTTTCGCTGAATCGGTTGTCCTGACCCTCTACAAAAATACAAGTAAGTGGAATGGCCTCACCGTTAAACTGCAACACGGCACCCTCGTTCAATGAAATTTTATCGTAAAATTTGCGAACTCTTTTTAAACCCAGCGGGTCCAAATAAAAGTCACTCACTAGGGGCAGCGTATAAATGGGCTCATCTAATCTGAGATCGTAGCTAAAGCTAAATTGTCCTGATTGAAGAATCGGAATACGAAAAGCGCCTTTTTGCCTCACTCGCGAAACAAGCGCACGGTATTCGGCGGGTGTTGATTCATAGGCATGGGCAATGGAGCCCATTCCGACAAAAGTGAAAATCAATCCGAGCACCCAGACGAGCCAAGCGCGCACATTTAATGAACGCATTGTCCCTCGCTTTTTTGGGGCGCCTCTGTCTTACGGCCTGCAGATGAAGCCCGGGCTTGAGTTTTTTTACCTAGGAGACCCATGATCTCATCGATCTTTTGATCTACGCCTGACTCGCTTTTGGATTTAAGAGCATCTTTTACGCAAGTTCTTAAATGATTTTCAAAGACTGCGGCCTCGACGGATTTAAGTGCAGCGAATACTGCCCTGAGCTGAACTAAAACATCTACACAGTATCTTCCAGAATTGAGCATCTTTTCGATACCGACAATCTGGCCCTGGACCCGTCTGAGTCTATTGGCAAGTCCCTGTTTTGAGTGGCCTGACGACCCGCTCTGAGTTCGCAATGTCTTAAAGTAGGCCATTTCAATTACACCTAAATAAGGGTTAAACTAAAATTGACTTATATACCCCCAGGGGGTATACGTCAAGCCCTCATGTGTACGCGAAATCGATGTGCCCTATTCCTATTTCTGCTGAGTTGCTTTGGACTCAGCGCCTGTAATTCTATTTCAGACCTCGAGGGACTTCGTGGGCGGTATCAGGGACACCTTATATTGTCAGGGATTTCGGGAGCCGAAAAAAAACAGGTCGTAGCACAGCTGCCCTCCTTGCATAAGGAGACCGATCACCAACGACTTGAATTTCGCGTCTTTGAAACAAGCGTACATTCAAAAGGCTTGCTCATTAGCCTTGAGTTAAAGGAAAATCAGTTTTATTTTCATTTGCCAGAAATTCTTTCACCTCAAAATCAAACCTTTACCGCATCACCCACAAAAGACGGTTGCGCCGAGGGGAT
Source organism: uncultured Bacteriovoracaceae bacterium (assembly GCA_964367865.1). Classification (GTDB taxonomy): domain Bacteria; phylum Bdellovibrionota; class UBA1018; order UBA1018; family UBA1018; genus CAYJBA01. Next base: position 1,679 of record CAYJBA010000066.1, read on the forward strand.
CGGCACCGTTTGGGTGCGGATGTGTTTGAATTCTGGAGAGATTCGATTAGAACTTATTACAGGTGCTAGCGAAAAGCTTTTTGAGCTCTATTTGGTTCGAGGAGATCAGCTTCCTCCAGTAAATGGTTACTCGCAGCCCGCGAAAGAATACACATTAGATGAACTTTTGGGACGCGCTAAATTTTTAAATTATACCGTGGCCCAAGAAGCTGAGCGCATCTTTCAATCCAAACATGCTGTTCAAGTCGCTCAAGGCAACCTACTTCCGAGCATCAATCTCAAGGCAATTGTAGGCGTCTTTACGGGGGATTTTTTGGAGCTTGCGGGCAAAATACTCCCCTTTTTGTTTCCGTCTAATTGGTACCGCTGGGAAGCTCAAAAAAATATTTATCAGGCCGAGAAACTCTCCTACGCTGCACTCCGTGGAAATGAAATGAATGCTGTAGAAGGTCTTTTTTACTCGATTTTGAGAGACCAGCAAGTCCTGAGTACCCTAAAACATCATTTGACCTGGATGGAGAACATTCAGAACAATCTTCGATTCGAAGAAAAAGCTGGCACAATGCCTAGCGGTTCCGCTGATTTTTTCTCTATTTCCACATCTCAGCTCGAAAAAGATCTGGCAGGTTTTGAACGAAATTACGAACTTGCCATTCAAGCACTTTCTCAAGGTGTTGCGCTTTCGCCCTTAAATGGCATCAGCGCTATTCGACCGATCGACCTACCAGACCTCGAACGCACCCTCCCCCTTCGAGGAGACGACTTTTTTAGAAATGCTCAAACCCAATCCTATGAACTCAAAACTCTTCAATATTTGTTAGAAGCCGCAAAACATGAAACAGGAGAAATTCGTTTCGCATTTCTCAGTCCTGACGGTTCGGGCTCTCTTGGGTTCGGTACAGCTTCATCTATTCAAATTGGCAAGTCTCGCGAACGCGAACTCACTGTCAAAAAAGACGAAACCTTTTCGTTGATTGAGCAGCGCGCGGGGCAAATTGCGGCAGAACACAATGCCGCATTAAAGGCCTATAAAATTGCAAAGCGCGGTCTTGAGAACTCCCAAAAAAAGATGCATTGGTTAATCACTCGTCATCTTTCCTCGGACGCCACACTGAGCGAAACCGAATTTCTAAACACATTAATCGAAATCAGTAATCTGCTTATTGTTTTTTCTGCCGATCAGGCATCAAGCATAGCAGCATATAATATCGCAAAATCTAAATTGGACCGTTTACTTTTACAGGGTTATTATGAAAACTTAGACGTAGCAATTCCAGAGGAGGTCGTTCAATGAAGCAGCTCAAACACACTAGTATAACCGCATTGAGTATTCTTGGTTTTTACATCTTTTTCCCGCTTTCCGCTTTTTCACATGGGGACGGCGAAAACCGCGTTGTCATTGAACGCGAAACCGAAGCCCCGATTCAGTCCGGAGAGGTTGACCTAGCATTTGAGCTTGTTGACCTAGTTCAAAAAAAAGGATTAAAAGACGTAGATCTGGCACTAACTCATGAAAAGAAATTGCATTTTTTTATCTTTGACCCGGCATTAATTGAATTTCAACATGTTCACCCGGAATTTATAAATTCAAAATGGCATGTGCGTTTACAATTGCCTCGAAATGGTGATTACTGGGTATATGTTCAGGGGCGCATTTTGGATGATGAACTCTATGAATTTACCACTTCGACTCGCTTAAAGATCGCGGGGGGTTTAGCTGCAAACCCGTTTCCACCCACTTTGAGTGAAATGCGTTTTGGTAACGATGGGCTATCTGTAGTCGCCATATCAGACGAAAAAATAGTGGCAGGATCTAACACCATGCTTATCGCAACATTTTCACGCTCAGATGGATCCAAACCGGAGATAACGCCGTTTTTGGGAGCCTTAGCTCATGTAATTGCAACCCCAGTTGATGGAGATTCGCTTGAGCATATACATCCTATGGGAATGGGACTTCCCGATCAGGTCATGCTCCATGTTGTATTTAAGGAACCCGGAATGTACCGCACTTGGGTTCAATTTCTGGATGCAGGCGTCTTAAAAACAATTCCGCTTACATTCGAGGTGAAAAAGAAATAACCCGAAATTCTCAATTTCGGTCATCGGTTTTAGCGTTAATTGTGTAGTGACCTGTGTGCTCATAAAACGGGGCAACCATCAGCCAAAGCAAACTTGCCACTTTTTGAGATCGTAAGTGAGAAAGCCCCACTTTCATTTGATCATGCCCCCCCCGAGGCTGAGCTATATAAGTTCCCATGAGTCGATCCCAATAGGGAAGATTAAACCCAAAGTTACTATTGGTCTCGTTTGGGATTACGGAATGGTGAACTCGATGCATATCCGGGGTCACTAAAAACAGTCTCAGTATTTTGTCAACAGAAGTGGGAATCGAAACATTGCTATGATTAAACATGGCGCAACCATTGAGTACAATTTCAAAAATAAATACCGCTAGTGCAGGGGCTCCGATGAGCGTAACTGAAGCAATTTTTATACCCGCAGATATTACGATCTCAATCGGATGAAAACGAAGACCCGTTGTAACATCGTAATCAAGATCAGCATGGTGAACCATATGAAGTCTCCAGAGTCGGGGCACCGCATGAAACATCACATGCTGCAAATAAATGATAAAATCAAGAGCGACAACAGCAGCGACTATTTTAACAGTCTGAGAAAGATGCGGAATCGTATTTAAAATACCTACTCCCCGAGACTCAGCCCAAAGTGCCACACGAAAAATAGACACAGGAACAAATATCCGGACAATAACGGAATCAATAAATACTACTCCCAAGTTAGTGACCCACCGCCTTGACTTAGAAAGCACTAAGCGTCTGCGAGGATAAAACATTTCAAAAATTGCCATCGTTCCTAAAATTCCAAAAAACGGAATCAGCCTAAAGAGTTGCAGTTTTTGTTCGCTGGGCATAAAGGCGCGCTCCTTAAGAAACCTTACCCTAATTTTAGAAAAAAAAACGGGAGAACAGAAACCCTGCTCTCCCGTCATTACTTATAAAAAAACGACTATGATCAGCCGTTGTCGTTCTTCAGATACCGTGTGCAATCAAGATAACGGACTTTTTTTGCTCCGTTACGCTTGTTCACAACAACCTTACCGGCTACCTTTGCTCCATCCGCTACGGGATAGGCGTAAGAGAAAGCAATCTTCACGTCGATCGTATCTACTAAATCCAGTTTTGTTCCGAGAATATTGCGTCCGCCTTTCTCGACATCCGTGTACCGGAGGTCAACGTTTGCGGTGTATTTCGAGCTATTGTTCGTTAATTGACCGTTAGTGTCGCGAAAGCGAGCGGTCGTTTTCTTTCCAGGAAGAACGGACTGATCCGAAATCACCATAACAGCGCCCACGCGAGTGCCTACTTCGGGATTTACGTTATTGTAAATACGAATGGTCATATCTTGATCCAAGGTCTGACAGACGAAGCCGTCCGCAAATGCGGAAAGACTAAGAGCGAATGTTGAGATTACGAGAATAATAATTTTTTTCATAAATGAATACCTCCCCATTATGAAATTCCATTTGAAACGATTTTAGATTCTTAACGCAGATCAATATACTTGACGACACATGAGGTCAAGCATCTTTCTACTTGGGGCGTCATTTGCGATATCCTAAATCATGCCCCTATGTAGCCCGTTTGATGCATAGTTAACTATGTTAACTTTTATACTTTTTATAAATGAATATAACTTGTTATTTTAATACACTTTTATGTAATTACACTATTTTAATTGCTAAATAACGGATTGCATATTAACAATTTGTATGGGATAATCAAAGCCAAAGAGTGGGATTTTCACAACTCAGTTGCAGTGGATACCGCCAAAATTATTGACTTAAAAAAGGAATGAGCAAGTATCAGGAACTTGCTCAGTATAATGAGAGGCTCCGGGTAACACAGGTCCCCGGGGCCTCTTTTAATCTGCGGAAGCTACACGACCATCTACGAGGTGGATTCGCCTTTTCGCCAAAGCCGCGTATTCCTTATCGTGCGTAACGTAGATCATCGTCGTCTTTTTCGTTCGATTAATCTCCATTAAAATATCCATCACTCGATCACCGCTTGCAGAATCCAAATTTCCAGTGGGCTCGTCGGCAAATAAATAGCGCGGCTCCATCACTAAGGCTCGAGCAATAGCTACTCTTTGCTGTTCTCCCCCGCTCAACTGACCCGGCAATCGATTCATCTTATCGCCTAAACCGAACTGCTTCAAAAGATCCTGGGCAGGTTCCAGATATTTGTCCCGCTGCCTGCTCTTTAGCGTTGGCATTAAAACATTTTCAAGCGCTGATAATTCAGAAAGTAGATAATGGAATTGAAAAACAAATCCCATATATAGATTTCTAAAACGGTGCACCTCCTCAGAACCCATCTGTGCCACGCGCTTACCACCTAGCACGATCTCTCCGGAAGTCGGAATATCAAGCGTGCTTAAAATATAAAGTAACGTGCTTTTTCCGGATCCCGACCGCCCAGTAAGCGTAATACATTCGCCATCCTGAATCTCCAGAGTAATCTCGTGAAGGACCTTAACCGGGGGCTCTCCAAATGCTTTTACAATGTTTTGAAGGTGAATGCTCATCTTAGGTTTCGCTCCGAATAATTTCAATAGGAGTCAATTTTCCAGCGGCACGCGCGGGCAACAGACTTGCCACAGTGGCGGAAAGAAATGCCAAGAAAAAACCCTTAACATAGATTATAGGAGCAAACGATACGAGCATCCGATTACCACCTAGGCCGCGAGCCGCCGACACTTCTATCGTAGACATAAAATAACATGCGAAATAACCCATTACGGCTCCCACCAGCCCGCCTAAAAATCCAAGAATGATCCCCTGAACAAAAAACAGGGATAAAACATCGCGCGGTTCATAACCCATGGACCGTAAAATTGCGATCTCACGACGCTTATGAGTTACAGCCATTGACAAAATATTGTAGATTCCGAAACCCGCAACAATTAAAATAGAAATTGTCATAGAGTTTCGGACGATGTCTTGAGTCTTAAAGACGGACATTATTCCTTCATTCGATTGATCCCAACTTTGTACTTTTTCCTGCCCTAAAGAATTCCACTGTGTCGCAAGGGGAGCCGCCCGCTCGACATTTTCAAGTCGAATGGCGATATCGGAGATCTGACTTGGAGTTCCGTTTACCTTTTGCGCGTCACTCAGTGCTGAAAAAATTGTAGAATCGTCCAAGGATTTAACACCCAAATGAAAGGATCCAACCACCTTAAACGGAGTCGGGGCCGCTTTTCCGGACGAAATAAAAATACTTTCCGAAACTCGCGCCCCTAATTTCTCCAGCAAACCATCCCCAACAAGAATTCGATTTCCGCTAGTGCCTATGTCTTTAAAATTGCCGACAATCATATACTTCTGAATATTGGTCACATGAACCTGCCTGGAAGGATCAGAACCAATCAGGCGCGCGGCAACTGAAATTTTAGCGCGACCCGCAATCACTTGAGCTACCAACTGGGGGGAGTAAGCCGTCACTTCTGGATTTGCATCCAATCGCTCAAACCAGCCCTGGGGGTAGAGAATCGATGCATGGTCTTTTCGCCCAGAAGGAGGGGCCAACCACTTGACACGAGCGCCTTCCTCAAAAAAAGCGTCATCAAGAGTATGCTCCTGAATAATTTCTTCGCGAGCCGAAATTCGAATGTTTGAATCATTGTTGACCAACTGATCTATAATAAAAGTCTGAAACCCCATCATCATGCCAGAAATTGCAATATAGGCGGTTGTTCCTAGCAAAATCCCCATGAGGGTCAGGATCGTCTGCCTCTTACGGCTCAGAAGGTATCGAATCGCCAGGAATAACACTTTATTTCCTTTGAAGAAAAATCTGATCCCCAGGGCTCAGATCGCCACCAATAACTTCGGCTTGTCCGCCATCAACGGTTCCGAGCTGAACTGCAACTTTTTCTTTCTTTCCATTACGATTTATAAAGATTCTGCCTCCAACCACTGCGGCCACAGGAACCAATAAGGCGTCCGACTTTCTTTCAACTTCGATTGCAACGTCAGCCGTCATCCCGGGCAGAATACCGGGTGGAAATTTTTGTATATCAATATGAACTAGAAACTGACCTTCATTCGGAAATACGCTTCTCACTTTTCCTTCAAACTTTTGACCCCTCAGGCTTTCAAAACTTAAAACCGCCTTGAGACCGGGTCTCACGCGAAGAGCGCCCTGCTGCTCTAGCGACACTTCAACGTATAGATCCTCCAAATTCATGAGACTTAAAACAGGAGCTTGAGGAAAAACATTTTCGCCCTCTTTAAACAAAATGGCAGTAACTGTCCCGTCAAATGGAGCTCTTTGAACATTAGCTTCTCCGAAACTAACCAGAACTGTCCCGGCTTTAACCCGATCACCCTCACGTACAAAAATTTTTCTAATCGTAAGTGTAACGCCAACTTTGACCCGAAACACTTTTGCAGCAACGACTGTTCCCAGTCCGTAAACAGCTTCGATAATTGGACCCCGCTTAGCCTCAACCGTGTGCTGACGACTGCAGCCTACCCACCCCACAATTACCAAGCTCAGGATTGATAATGTAATACTCGTTGCCTTAAATTTATTAGCCATTGGGATCCTTTTTCAGAAGCGTTTTGCTAGTATAGGCCTTTTTCGAGTACCGCCGGAACCGCCTGTACCTCATTCAACATTAAGCTTCTTTGCTCTCGCTCTGCTCGCGCTAAAAAATAGACTGCGACTCCAATCAATACTAAGGACATCCACTCCAATGGAGTAGGCCAATGAAGTGAAAAAACTAGAGCCATGATCACTGTACCAACGATACCCGCAATCAACGATGTCAAACGATTAACCAGGCCGGTAAAGGTTGCATTTTTTCCTTCGAATAGAAAAATAAACACAGAGAAAAAAGCTACTGCTCCAAAGGCAACGCCAGTTAAGAGTGGTGTCAACTCAGGTCGCTCCACGGCTTCTCTGAGCTCTGATAGTCTAGAATCACTCCAACCGAACCACGCGTCGCTAAAATAAAATACAGTCACGGCCAGAAACAACGTTGCGCTCGCAGCGATCTGTTCAATGGCAAAAAAACCATGATTATCAGCATCCGCGGCGTGGTAACGAGTGTTCTTATAATAATTCATAATATAGAGCCGAATAAAATAGGCGGTAACGTAAAGTCCGAGAACAATCATAGCTGTGCGGTCATTAAATAAGGCAAACTTATCGCTGCCATCATGAAAAATGTTAATTCCGACTGCGGCCAGTGCAAATGCGGCCGCGTAATTTTCTGAATGAGTAATCCGTTTCTTCAATATTCCTTGATAAATTTGTATCTCATCAATCAGTCGACTGACCACAATCACGCTCCCTCGCATAATCACCATGGCAACCATGACGGAAATGGGTAGCATGTACAGAAGCGTAGTCGTAGGAATCACGATCGCGGTGCAAATTCCAGAGGTTATAATATAAGGCACTTCCTCAGGGACTTTCAGCAGCCCCATTTCGATATACCCTGATGTTTTAATCTTATGCCAACCTAAAAGAAATATAACGGAAAGGGCAAATAGACTGCCCCCCAGAGTATTATTGATAAGATAAGCCATTTCCGAAATCCTGGGTTCTCTTACAACGGTAAAATACTTAACGAAAACACCCGTAAGTACATAAAAAAAGAAATAGCCAAAACATAGCTCCAGAAGATGTCTGACTCCACCACGTTTAGCGGGCATTCGTTTTTACTTTCCAGAGCCTTTCACACGTTTGAAAAAGAGCGGGTCCTAACATTTTAGGATCATCTGTTGTTCCATGCTCATTATCTAATACAACATAGGGCACTTCAATCCCCTGTGCGATCATTTTTCCCTCAGAATGGGGAGCCAGTTGCATCCAATCGGTGGATTTATAATAGAGTTCCATCTTTTCATCCGGAAGCGAATGATACAAAATCGAATCCGCCTGACCCGGTCTAAATCGAAGATGATTTCGGCGCACCGATTCTTCGTAAGATACTTTTATATATAGCATACAAGCACGCTTGAGGAGCGTAGGCTCCAAATGAGCAAAAGCATCTCTCAAACCATGCTCCCCTCCTCGAGCAAATTCGACCAAAAGCGTACGGTCGTCAAAATAGCGAGGTTCGCGAGCGAGCTTCTTTCTATATTCTAAATTAATGCGTTCAATAAATAGCGTCCAAATGAATGGATCTTTAAAGAAATAGTCAGGCGTGGTGAGAAGCCGTGGTTTTCCGTGCATTTGTAAAATGTCATCGGTTTCGAATGTCTCCCAAACATACCGAAAATCATCAATCTCCTCAAACCGTCCCGTTCTTAATTTGCTTAGGTGCTCTTGCTCAGGGCAATTTCTCAGATAATCGATCAATTCGCTCTTAACGGCCGCAGGACGACCAGTAATTATAAGAACATCCCATTTATCAATCAAGCAGA
>CAYJBA010000067.1:0-1932 GCA_964367865.1 uncultured Bacteriovoracaceae bacterium
GTCTGGGCACTCGTAACTTGGTCACTCTGCCACAGCGAGTGACGCCCGAATTCGCCGCGATGCTCAGAAAATACCATCCCATTTTTGTACACACGCATTTTAATCATCCCAAAGAGTGCACGCAGGAAGCTTTTGACGCCTGCGCGAGACTTTCGGATGCGGGCTGCGTAATCAATAATCAGATGGTGTTGCTCAAAGGAGTAAACGACGATCCCATGATCGTCAAAGAGCTCAATCATAAGTTACTGATGATGAGAGTGCGTCCTTATTATATTTTTCAATGTGACATGTCCCAAGGGATCAGCCATTTTAGAACGCCCATCCAGACTGGGATTGATATCATTGAAAAGCTTCGCGGCTGGACGAGCGGAATGGCCGTTCCACACTTTGTTGTGGACGCTCCGGGCGGCGGCGGAAAGATTCCGATTCTTCCTAACTATGTCATTAAACACGAAGGCAAGAAGTGGATCCTTCGCAATTATAAGAACGAGAAATTTGAATATAACGAACCCTAATTGGTTTCGGATTTGTGTTTTTGGATTTTTAATTCTCGTGTCTGGCGCGAGCGCATGCCAGACCATGCGAGCTCCCAGCCACAAGAAAGATACCTTTCCGCCCAATGTCTATTTTTAATCCCTCGAACGGCCATACGAGATTTTAGGTCGTGTTCGCGCCAAGGTGGACTACGAGACACTTGACGCTAACCGAGAAGAAAAAGATCTTTGTCGCAATTACTACAAAAAAGCCGCAACTGAACTTCTTGAGTTGGCCAAGAAAAAGGGCGGGGATGCAGTTCTTGAAGTCAGGTCGGTCGTATTTTTGGTAGATGGCAGAACTGAAAATTACAAAACGCCCGAATGTTCCGATGACGGCGCCGAGGGTCAAGTCCTGCTACAGGGGATCGCAGTGAAGTGGAAGCCCGATCCACCCAAACCGGAAAAAGCTAAGCTCAAATCGAGTGTTCAAAAGTAAATCGTCAATCTCTTAACAGCTTCTATATTTTTAATCTCATTATTTTTCATGACTGAGCCGAAACATTCCTTACTCGTTTCCCCAGCTCGGAACGAGCCGGGAGATCGTCATGAAATTGTCGTCTATTCAAATTGGAATTTTCGCGCTCACATTTTTTTTAATTCCCGAACTCTCACTTTCCGCTCCCATCGGGCATGGCGATTTAGGTATTCGAATTCTCAGTTATAACGTTCACGGTTTACCTGATCCTTTTGTCGCAGACCACGGGCAATACGAAACCATCGGAAACATTTTAGCAAAAAGGCGGGCCGAGGGTACTGCCCCGCACGTCGTTGTGATTCAAGAGGGGTTTAGAAAAGTGACCAGAAAACTTATTCGAAATGCTGGCTACCCATACGTCGCACAGGGGCCGGGTTCTGCGTTTTTAAAGTTTAGCTCAGGCCTATGGGTGATGAGTGAGTATCCGATTTTAGATGTTCATCGCACCGTTTACGATAGATGCATGAGCTGGGATTGCTTCGCAAAAAAAGGCGTTGTTCATGTCAGGGTGCAAGTCCCCGGTTCCGAGTTTCCAGTAGACATTTACGATACGCACATGAATTCAGATCCGGACTCCGATCCGTTTGCTACGGAGTCAGGAGCGCATCGTGTGCGCACAAAACAAGTGCAGCAAATGGCGATGTTTATTGCAAAGACCAAAGCTCCCGACGGCGTCGTCTTGGTCGGAGGAGATTTTAATTACATCTCTACGTTTCAAGAAGCCCTCCTTTTTACCTTTTTGACAAATTTAAAAAATGTTCGTGATGATTGCAAAGAAACCCAAAATTGCACTGGAAACGAGAACTACACGACGGAAGCTAAGACTGCGATTGACCACCAATACTTTCAAACCAATTTATCTGGGGTATCCGTCGCGGCTACCCACTACGAGCGCACCTTTAAGGAAACGGTTCAAGGAGA
>CAYJBA010000067.1:1942-10053 GCA_964367865.1 uncultured Bacteriovoracaceae bacterium
TCGGCCTAGAGGCCGGATTTCGTATCTATTGGTAATTATAAATTAAAATCATGTTAGACAGATGTGTCTTGCAATACTTGACTAATTTGATACTATAATAAACTCAATCGGAGTTAAAGCTGTAGGACGATTTACTGACCTTTTTGTTTACGCGATTTGGCCTCAAATAATTCGCTGATGTGTCCGAAAAGACAAGTGAGGAGTGTTGATGTCGCTAGCGGCAAAAAAGACAAATCAAGAGTACCAAGAAATGCTCGCGAAGCTCATGGATATTCCTACACTTCCTATCGTTGCTGTCAAAGTCAATGAGCTCATCAATGATCCAAACTCATCCAGCGCAGATATCGCTGACGTTTTAAAAAAAGATCAAGTCCTCACTGCCAAGATTTTACGGCTCGTCAATTCCTCCTACTATGCGATTCCGGGCGGAGTGACGGACGTGCAGCGTGCGTTGGCATTTTTGGGATTTAATACCATCGCCCAACTTGTTTTGAGTCTTTCTGTGTTTTCTATTTTTAAGTCAATTGACGGCGAGGACTTTTCGATGCTCGACTTTTGGAAGCATGCTCTCGGCGCCGCAGTCTGCAGCGAAATGCTTGCGAAAAGACTTAAACTTCCCAAGCCCGAAGAAGCGTTTACCTGCGGACTTCTACATGACATCGGAAAACTGGTTTTGCACGAAATTGATCCGGATCGATTAGTCAGTATCGTACGCGAAGCTAAGGCGCGGGCCTGTTCATTTACAGAGCTTGAAAAAGAGCGAGATCTCCCGGGCCATTCTTATTTGGGAGAGGTCATTGCGACCAAATGGGGCCTCCCGCAGGTGATTCGGCTTTCGATTCGCTATCACCATTTTGATGTCAGGGAGATGGACTCGGTTCTCTCGTCTGCCAAGCCCGTAATTCAGGTGGTGCGCCTGGCAAATACCATCTGCGTAAAAAATCAGATTGGAAAATCGGGCGATTATTCGGACGGTGCGATTACGGATGACATGATTCGACCACTCGGAATTTTTAGAAACGAAATCCCCCAACTTGAAGTGGATCTCGGAAAAGATATGGAAAGAGCGGGAGCTTTTCTCAATGCGTACCGCTAGCGCAAAGCGCGTCCGCATGACTGCGATCGAAGGGGGGCGGCGCCGAAAAGGGGCAGCGGAGTCGCGTGATTTTGCAAGTAAGTACCAGATCGTTTTCGACCAAGCCTCTGATGCGATTATCACCCTCATGCCCAATGGAAAAATCGATGCTGCTAATCAGGCAATGGAGGATTTGACCGGCTATCTTAAAGGTGAGCTTGAGGAGTCCTCGGCTGAGATTTTGATACCGAACGCTGACAAAGTTCGCGTGGGCCATAGGGCCCGTCCTGTCACCCTCGAAATGATGACAACGCCTGGAATGTATGAGGATGTTGGAATTTTAAGAAAAGACGGTTATGTCCGTTTTGTCGATATTCACATCCGACTGGTTCAAAGCGGCGGAAAGCAGCTTGCAATCGCTTTGTTTCGAGATCTTACTGAGAAAAAGCGAATGGAGCGTGAGCTCATCACCAAGCATTCTGAATTAAAAAACGCTTATTTTCAGTTAGAAAAAAAGAACATCGAACTGCAATCCATGCAAGATACTTTGGTTCAGTCCGGAAAAATGGCAGCGCTGGGCGAACTGACCGCCGGCATCGCCCATGAGCTCAACCAGCCCCTTCAAGGAATCCGCGGGTATGCCCAGGAGCTTTTGACGATCACTTCGCCAGGTGAAAAGACAAATGATCCCGCAGAAGTTTCGTCTGATTTACGCGAAATTATGTCGAGTGTCGACAAGATGGTAGCAATCATAAGTCAGCTACGTACATTTACCAGGCGTTCAACTGAGAACCACGAGTTTACCGACGTTCATACAGCGATTGAGGAGTCACTTAAAATGCTTTCGCGTCAATTTGCTTCGCGAGGGATTTCGGTCAACAAGCAATTTAATAAAGACATCCCAAAAATTTACGCCAACCCTCTTCAGCTCGAGCAAGTTTTTATCAATCTCGCTACCAATGCGCGCGATGCCATTGACGAAACCAAACGAGGCAAGGGCACGATTTGGATTCATACGCGGGCAACCGAAAATTTTGTCGAGATTTCTTACAAAGATGATGGTTGTGGGATGAATGATCGAACGCAGGCCAAGGCCTTTAACCCTTTTTTTACCACGAAAGAAGTGGGCAAAGGTATGGGACTTGGACTGAGTCTCAGTTACGGCATTTTGACCAAGATTCACGGAACGATCGTAGTTGAAAGCGAAATGGGAAAGGGCACTGAGTTTGTGATCCGTATTCCGAAAGATTTTAGGGAGATGGGATAACTTTTTTATAAGGAGAGGGAAGATGAAGCCAAGAATAATGATTGTAGATGACGAGGAAACGATTCGTAAGCTGCTCAAATCAAGGCTAGAGCGCGATGGGCATGACGTTGCAGTTGCCTCAAATGCGGACGATGCTCAGTCTCAATGGGCTAAGGGCGAAGTGGGCGTCGTCGTGACTGACCTCAAGATGCCGGGCAAGGATGGCTTTGAGCTGATGACCTGGGCCAAGAAGCTGAGTCCAATGGTTCGAGTGATCATGATCACGGGACACGGAGATAAAGACGTTGCAGTCAGGGCCTTAAGACAAGGCGCCACTGATTATCTAGAAAAACCTTTCGATATGGACGAATTAAGCCACGCGGTGACTCGCGCCCTTCGCGAGCGTCAGCTCGAAAAAGAGAATTCGGAGCTGGTCGCACGGCTCGAAGCGCGAGTGGAGCGAGTCGAAGGCAAAGCCGAAGACAAATATTGGTACGTGTCTAAGGCGCAAGCCATGGCAAAAACCAATGACTGGATTTCAGTTCTAAGGCGCGAAGCCATGAGAGGCGACGCCGAAGAACCTACTGTTCTCATATTAGGAGAAAGTGGAACAGGTAAAGAAGGAATCGCTCGCATGATTCACACGGGTTCTCGCCGCGGCAAGGGCCCTTGGGTTGCGGTAAACTGCGCAAACTTTAATGAGCAGCTCTTAGAGTCAGAACTCTTTGGACACGAAAAGGGCGCATTTACTGGTGCAAACTCTTTGAAACGCGGCCTTTTTGAAATCGCAAAGGGTGGCACCCTCTTTTTGGACGAGATTGGCGAGATGGACGTAAAACTACAGGCTAAACTCCTTCGTGTGCTTCAGGAAAAAGTATTTCGTCGGGTGGGTGGGACAGCTGACCTAGAAACTGAAGTGCGTGTCGTTGCTGCCACGAACGTCAATCTTGAAAAGAAAGTGGCGGATGGAAAATTTCGCGACGATCTTTATCATCGCCTCAGTCGCGTTGTCATGACCTTGCCCCCGCTTCGAGAGCGGACAGAAGATATTACTCCAATGGCAACTCAGTTTGCTGAAAGAGCCTTTCGTTCTAGGGGCAAGACTTTTGGAGGGTTTCAACCTGAAGCAGAGACTGCTCTCAAAGGCTACCCGTGGCCGGGTAACGTAAGAGAGCTACTCAATGTGATCGAACGAGCTGCACTCACCTGGGAAGGTTCAGGAGCCGTGGGGGTTAAACACCTTGCTCTGGCAAATGGCTCTCAAGTGCCTAATCGGCTTGGGCTCTCAAACGGCGGTCCAAAGCTTGAACTTGTAACTGCACCCTACGGAGCAAATGCTTCGGGTGAACACGAGAGTTATACGGATCTTAAAAAGAAGTGGAGCGATGCATTTGAACGCGAGTATTTAGCGGGTATCCTTAACCGTCACGGTGGAAACGTTTCTGCCGCCGCTCGCGAATCAAAACTCGATCGCAGTAACTTTTTGAGGCTTTTACGCCGTCATAGTTTGAAAGCCCAAGAGTACAGAAAAGCAGCTTAAGAGCTTTAAGGCAAGTTGGCCAGTAGGCTAAACGGGGGGTGGCTCGGGCTGCTCCCCGTTTTTTTATTGCGGAACTTCTTGCGCACTTTCAACTGTCGAATCGGTTGACGAAGTTGATTCTATGGGAGGAGCGGGGTCAGAGAGTGAGGCAATGGCAGCGATCTGGTCTTTTGTGACTTCTTTTTCATCAGCACCGCAAAAGTACTCAGGATCCGCTATCTTCAATGATCGCTTTTCTTCGATTTGTTTTGAAAAATCGCGAGAGTCAGTCGAGGATTTTTCGACCCACTTGTCCAGTGCGGCTTCGAAGCATTTTTTATAACCCTTAGAGCCGAAATTGAAATTAGTATAAATGTTGTCTTGCTGTGAGGGTTGGCACTGACAAGGATCTTTTATGATACACGGATATTTACTTTGATAATCAGGGCTAGTACCTCCAGTGGCCTGTCCTAATCTTATGAGAGCTTTATCGCTTTCTCTGAGTTCGTTCATTTTAGGAGCAAACCCCGTTTCATAGGCAGCAAACATGCAGAGACTATGAAGCTCATCGATTCCATTCATTCTACCTTTGCCACTTAATTTCTCCTCATTTACAGCAATCGTTCTACATGTGTATTTCATGAGATTGTAGCGGTACAGTTTTGAGAAAACTGAGCGGCAAGGGACCTTTTTATGGTACTTCAAAAAACTGTTTGCTCGTCCCATGCAGTTTGTCACTGAAACGGAGTCTTTGAGCGAGTTGCAGGCATGGATTACCATCGCTCGGGCATTTGCGGCGTTTTCTTCAACGCGATCATCGCGTAATTGAACCGCTGATTTTGGTTTTTCTTTGGCCCAAGTCAGCGAGCTCAACGTTAAAATTAAAATGGCTGCCGATAATCCTAATCGATTTGACATTTACAAAGTATATCAGGGGATTAAGATGCCCGTCATCCCAGAATCTCGCATCCACTGCGCGGTTATTTTGACATTGAGTGTCCCACTCGACCCAGGGCTTTTGGGGGTTTACGATTCGTAAAGCTCCGATTTTTCGACTGTTTTTCGTGGCACCGCGCGTGCTCTATCTATCCACCATGAAGGCCAGATATAGGATCTGGTCAGTACCGGAGGACCTCACATGAACCAGAAGAATTTGGAAAACAAGCTCGGTGAAATACGCCACCTCCTCTCACACCTCCACGGTGAAGTCACCGCACTCGAGCAAAGTTACAGCCAAATTCTTCTGGTTCTTCAAAGAGTCGAAGGCGTAGCCAACACGGATGATCTGACGGGGCTGCTGAGACGCAGGACATTTTTTAAAAAATGGCAGAACCTACTCAAAGAGTGTCAGCGGCTGGGCGACGACAGTGGAGTTCTCATCATTGATATCGATTTCTTCAAACGCATTAACGACACGCATGGGCATCCTACGGGAGATGAGGTGATCAAGCGGATTGCCTTGCTTCTTAAACAGTACGAATCACCAACGTGTTTTGTGAGCAGGCTCGGGGGTGAGGAGTTTGCAATCGCTGCACATGGTAGCGATGCGGAACTTTTAGGAATGGCTGAGATGATCAGACGCCGAGCCGAACGACTTCATGGTCCCGTGGTTGGATCCGACGGTAAACCCTTAAGCAATATTGAGTGGAAGTGCACGGTCAGCGTGGGTATGGCATCGACCCGCAAATCCGGATCCGAAGCTACTCGACTCTTGAAAACGGCTGATGAGGCTCTTTATGATGCTAAGAAAAAGGGCAGAAATCAGGTGTCAGCAGCATAATTTGCTTTCTACACTCCCTGTATCGAGGACAGTGCCTCGAGCATGAGGGCCTGGGTCATCCTTTGCGTAGGTAATTTGAGTTGGGAAATTCGAATCTGATGTTTCCCAAATCAGCCCCGCACACATTTTACAAGGTTTCAGCGATACAAAAATTTCTGAACCGGGTGGAATCGCCTTACCCGTCCTTTCTATAAAACTTTGAATCAGATTTATTTCAGCATGCCTGGTTTTATTTTCATGATTTGAATTAAGCGCCCACCATAAAGGCTTAAAATCCGAAGTTGCAAGCAGGGCAGCTACCGGGCGATCGGACAAATAGCGTGGACCGGCTCGGTCAACTTGAGCCGCAAGGTCTAAAGTCAGTTGGATGAGGGAGCTTTTATTCATCCGTGGAAGCGTTTGAATTCTAAATTTGCTTAAATCACTTACGGGTCCAGAAGGAACTCGCCCCAGGTTTACAGAGGGAACCTCAATCCAGGGGGACGAAGGCACTAGCTCAATTTGATTAGCTAATATAAAACTCGCTCTTTTAGCCGCAACTCGCACCATCCCCATACAAAAAGCGGTGGGCTTCTGAGTTGTAAAGATTCTTTCTCTTAAAATACGTCGAGCATTTAACGGATCTTGTTCATAAATACCCTCGATGAGCCGACTTACCGAAGTTGAAGCGGCGTCATTGCCGGAGTGGGCAAAAAAGATCACATCGTTTGATCTGATAAACGCTATATTATCTAAACTCGGGATCGATATTGACACGCTCATGAGCTACAATTAATCAGTGAATAAAGCGACAGGAGTTTTTTTAGCGATAGCTCTTGGATTAGGTGTCAACGCGCATCGAATTTATGGCGCGGATTTACGGCAAGCTCCCTCGCAGGACGTGCGTAGTGTAACTTTTAATTATCCTGGCACAGGATCCCAGAATCAAAGTCCAAATATCAGCGACGCTGCAGCAAAGGATTTAGAGGAGCTACGCCGCGTTCAAAATCAAAAGCAACAGACCTATCAGGGACTCAATCAAGTTAATCCACTGAGTGCTGATTTTGGAAATGCACCAAGCGATGGTCAGCCGGTTTTACCGGAGGCCTTTCGAAAACTCATGGAGAACAGGATTTTTAGAGGCTTGATGCAGCTCTCGCTGGACAGAAATTTTCAGAAAAATCTCTTAGCCGTGGCCGATCATCCCTCTCGAAGTACGCTGCTCATTTTCGAAGTGATGTGGATTATTTTTATGCTTTTTTTCAGAATCTGGCGACTTGGAAAGTGTGATCTTTGGTACGAAAAACTTTGGTGTGGCACATGGACCATGATGCTCATGATTTTCGGAACTTCAATTGTGCTTCCTTATATTGTGATTGGCGATCCCTATATGAAAGTAGTTTCGGCAATTTTAGAAGTCATAGTCTAGAAACTATAAAGGACTCGGAGGATGGAGCCTCAGAGTCCTTTATCGCCACGGGCACTTCTTCAGTGTAGGGGGGAAGTGAGCGCCCATGGAAAGCTTAAAACTTGCCTCTTATATATCCTTATCAGAATCGAGAAGCAATACAAAAAATCAGGGTATAAAGGTCGCAGCAGCTGCATGAGTAAATGTCGCCCGAATTTCACTTTCGGTTAATCCCAGCTTTTCGCGGCAAACGGTGATCTCATGCCGCAAATCAATACCGAAAATCGTAGGGTCATCGGTATTGATGCAAACTGGAATTCCGCGAGCGAGCACCTGTTTGAGGGGGTGATCAGACAAATTGGTGACAGATTTTGTCAACCAATTACTAGTGGGACACATTTCAAGGCAGATTTGATGATCTCGAAGATAGGTCATGAGCCTGGGGTCTTGCACGCATGTAACTCCGTGGCCGATTCGGTGGGCCCCTAGTAGCGATATCGCTTCCCAGATGTTTTCGGGCCCAGCAGCTTCTCCAGCATGAACCGTAATTTTTGCTCGCGAGGATTGAAGTCTCTTAAATGAGGTTTCGAAATCGCGGCAAGGAAACCCCGTTTCGTTCCCAGCTAAATCAAATCCAATAAATCGTTTTTGGTTTTTTAGAAAAAAATCAATCGTACGGTCGACCTGAGCTGCCCCTTGATCTCGGGTTGCGATACAAATTAGGCCAGCTTTTATTTCTGAGTATTGGGTTAGCCCTTTTTTTATGCCGCGCTCAAACGCATCCAATATGAGTTCCCATGAGAGATTTGAAAGCTCACCTACAAAACCTGGAGAAAACCTCAACTCGACCTTTCGAGTTCCCTCAACAAAACAATCTTCGAGCGCCTCGAAAGCGACTCTCTCGAGAACCTCGGGTCGATCCAATACTTTTTGGACCAAAACAAAACGAGCTAGCACACTATTGAGATCTGACAGCGGCTGAGACAAGACCACTTTGGCTTTAAAGCCAGAAAGCGACGTACTTTGGCCTTCGAGTCCTCGCTCCTTGCAAATTTCCAGTAGCGTACTCAGTCTCCGGGAGACATCCACGTGACGGTGAAGTTC
>CAYJBA010000068.1:0-10034 GCA_964367865.1 uncultured Bacteriovoracaceae bacterium
CTCGTATCGAGTACCTCGAGGATGAGCGACACTGAACCGCCTAAAAAAGCGCCAATTAAAAATGCGAATATGATTTTTAGGAGAAAATGGGTTCTTGATTTCTGTGGTGGTAGATCCGAACGGTCGGAGATCATCACTCTACTTTGAAGGGCGACTTGTTGAATTTCGACTTCTTGAAGTTTCTTTTTCATGGTCGAGTAGAGTTCAAACTGGAGGTCTACGTCTCGCTTCAGTGTCAGGAGTATTTGCTCCTCTTTCGGAAGGCTTTCGAGAGATTTTAAAACTTCTTCGCGAGACCGTTCGATCGCTGAAATTTTGGCTTGAAGGGTTTTATTTTCAGTTTTAAGATTTTTCATCTTAAAGCGAGCAAGCTCCAAATTGACCGCGGTCTCGTCTTCGTCGGTAGAAATTGCAGCTCCTCCGCCGGAGGCAACATAATTTTTGAGCTGGTTTGCAAATTTATCAATATCCTTATCGATTTGAGTCATCTGCCAGGAGTTTTCAGCAAAGCCTTGGGCTTGCATCAGCACTTTTTTATAGCGAAGGCTGTCGAGTTGCTGCCGGAGGCGTTGCACTGAATCCGCCTGCGATCCTTGAATGGCCGCTGAACCTTGGCTTAAAATCTGATTTTCGTTTTTTGAGAGCAATTTTTCAAAGTGGTCAATGAGGCGCTGATTCTCTTGAAATTTTATGCGGTTATTTTCGAGCTCACCTTCAATGTTGGAGACTTTTTGTGAGACGTGAGAGTGCTCGTTGGCGAGCGATATAATGTTATGCTTCTTTTTAAACTCGACTAATGCGGTTTCGTTTTTCTTTAAGCGATCGGTAGTGATATCGAGTTGATTTTCTATAAATTTGCGAACCTCAGAAACCTCATTGTGATCGCGCTCTGCGGTTTTAAGAACAAAAACGTCCGAAATCGTATTGACTAGGACCATTGAGGTAAAGGGATCCAGTGAATTTACAAAGATGCGAATTGAATCCGCTCCGTCGGCCTGAGAGTTAGTCATCGAGTGAATGATATTTGCTAAGTCTTCGATGGGTACGAGGACGGGTTCGCGTGTTAAGTTTTTAGGTTCTCCAGGAGAAGCTTTACGACCAAAGGTTTGATTTCGGAACTGCTCCCAAAATTTCTTTTTGGTGAGAGCTAATTCTTGAGGCGAAGTGAGATTAAGTAGGTTGTAACCATCCCGAAATTTGAGGGTTTGAGCAACATTGCGAAAGAATTCATCCGTGTTTAGGTAATCTACATATTTTTTAATCCGGTCCACGCCCTCCGAGGCGCCTGGCATATAGCCAGAAAGAGTCATGAGTTGCATGGGTACGTTGTCTGATTTTTGAATCGTGAGTTTTGACTGAGCTTCGTAGAGTGGAATCCAAAAAATGTGGCGAAATGTAGTGCCGGCAACGGCGAGCGCAATAAACCACAGGATCAGTTTTCTTCGCATTCGAAAAATAGGAATGAGTTCGCTGATATGAAAAATCTCATCCTGATGGGAGGGCGTCTTATTATCCATTTTTAGTTCAAATGTCCTCTAATACTGATCGGCTGAAGTTTCGCAGGGTTAAACTAAATTCAGTCAAACCCTGGACAAACTATATGGATGCATCGCGTATTCTATGCGTTGCGTAAATTGACGCTCATTAAACCTAACCCATTTAAAACTTGTTTATAGATTCACTCAATCAAATCAGTAGCTTTTCCGAAAAGCTATTGATGAACTGGGTCAACTTTCCTGCACTTGGGCGCTCGTCTTTTTTCGTTTTTGCGGCATCGTCCTTTTTTTGTTGGTTTTTGACGGTTGCTGTCCGGTTCTCAGCCGAGCGATTTAGATTATTTGCGAAGCGGGATTTACGACGAAAACATAAGAGAAATGTACCGCTGCTAGGTGGGATTGGGTTTTTTGCGGTCCTCGTTCTTTTAACTTCATTATTTTATTTTCTTCCCGAGGAGTTTCGCTTTGTTCCAGTAGATGGTCGATTTACGTTTTTCTTTCTTGCAGGAGCTTTGGTAGTTTTTGGAGTCGGAGTCCTGGATGATATTTTTGAAATTCCACCGGGTTTCAAATTTGGCGCACAACTATTGGCTGGGTTTTGTCTCCTGGCGTCCTCTTCAGAGGTGCCTCAAGTGATTAAAAATGTTCCGGTTCAAGAAGGATTTCATTTTCTCGCTTATTTGATATGGATCGTCGGTACCATGAATGCCGTAAATATGATCGACGGCATGGACGGCTTGTGTACTGGGATTGTTGCGATCGTCGCGAGCAACGCTCTTGTTATGGCAATGGGCTCAGGCGGTCAGCCGCAATTTAATTATTTGCTTTCTATTTCTCTGGTTGGCGCATGCTTTGGGTTTCTGATTCATAATTTTTTTCCTGCCCGAATATTTTTAGGCGAGAGTGGCAGTGCACTTTTGGGTTATCTTGCGGCTTTTCTAGCGGCAAATGCTCCGACTCAAGGTGTATTTTGGGTGGATGCGACGATTCCGCTTCTGATGCTTGGGATACCGCTTTTGGATATGTGTCTCGCGATTTTTCGTAGAGCGCGCATGGGCCGGGCGATTTTTAATGGTGACCGCGGCCATCTCCATCATCAACTTCAACAGCTCGGAATTCCGCATCGTGCAATTGTATTGATACTTTGGGGCTGGACTTTGTTCTTTAATGGAATGGCGTGGTCTGTTAGCCGGTCAAATGGATTTCCGCTTACGTTTATTTATGTTTTCGGGTTGCTGGGAGCAGGTACCTGGTTTTTTGGATTGAGATTTGTTCGTAGAAGGTTGTCTTTTCAGGCGGATCAACTGACCCGGCTTTTTTTAAGAAATGGCGGGGAACTATTCGGAAATGACCAGTCACTATTTCGGTATCTTACGGCGCAGTTTCAACATTCTAAAAAAGACCACATTCCTTTTACTGTGTTGACCTTAGAGGTGGATCAAATCATGGGAGAGCTCACAGGCGCCAGACCCGAAAGAGCTGTAGAGCTTCAGATGAGTGTTCTAAGTATTTTGATGACTCGACTCAGACAGAAAGATCATGTCGCCCGCGTGTCGGGAAACCGGATTGTTGCAATTATCGCCGGGATTGATGGCCGCGAAAGCGAAGTCGATCTCATGGCATTTCTTATAAAGAAACTTCGAGAAACAGAAGAGAACTTTGGAGTCTACCAAAGCGAGCCGGACCAGGTTGTGGGGCTTAAAATTCATGTCTATCCTCAGGATGGCAGGAAAATACAAAATCTCCTTGAGTCTCTTCATCCCAGTAAAGAGCAGCACGCAAAGTCTGCTTAAAAATCATTTAATTACAAATAGTTACAACTTGAATCTCCTAGTTTAGACTGGTTTTGGTTCACAAGACTGATTCTTGACTAACAGCATCAAATATGATCATTACAGCCTAGCCATGGGCCGAAAAATAGACTTCAGCTTTAATCACTTACCGTCGTTTATCCGGGGACCCTTACTTGCAGTGGTATTGAGTTTATTGCCGAGCCTTCTATTCACGAGTTGCGCGGAGAACGTAGGCCCTTGCCCTAGCTTTTCGCTTTTGCCCCAGGATCAGCGCGGAAGCTTTCTGGGTAAGGTGAAAAGCGCACCGGTCTCCATTATTGCGGACTCGGATTTTAGTGGGATTGAATTCAATCAAATTGAAAAGTCCGTAAATCAATGGAACACTCAGGGTGTGCGATTTCAGTCGGGTTCTTTTTTTTCACTCTCTACGGATAAAATTCCAAATGGCATACGTACGGCAAATCCCAGAGAATGCAGTCAGCATTATGGGACTGAAAACAGCTTTTATATTGTAAAAGAGAGCTCACTCTCCAGGTGGGCTTCGCTGCAGCTCCTACCGACCAATCCAGGCGCGACTATTCGCTGCGGAACGAGTACAGAAGTAAGTCAGCAGATTATTTATGTGAACGGGGATCCGCATGTCATGCCAAAGAACCAAGTTATGAGTGTAGTTCTCCATGAGCTGGGACACGCATTGGGTCTAGACCATAGCTGCGCAGAGGGTGCGGGTTCTGAAAATTTTAAAGGATGTGGGGGACTGAGCTCAGACCATCCCTACCATCAGGCGGTGATGTTTCCGATTTTGAATGGAAACGAATCCAAAGAAATCTTGATGCCTAACGATAGCATTCGTACTCAGTGCCTGTACGGGGCTTACTAGAATGATTCTTCTGATTGGTTCCGCAGCCTTTGTGGGATTTTTTCATTCTCTTGCACCCGGACATTGGCTCCCAGTGGTGCTTATCTCAAAAAGTAAAAAGTGGGGAATGTCGACGGCCGCTTTCGGTGCGGTGATTGCAGCTTCGGGCCACATCCTTTTATCCATTGGTATCGGGGCTGCGTCTGTGTTTGCTGGAACCCATTTTTTACACGGCTGGGACGAAGTTCTCGAAAAATATGCTGCCCTTGGCCTCATTCTTTTCGGTTTTCTCTATGCGGGGGTTTCATATGTTTCGCATTCTCATTGCGTCGGCCATTCTCAGCATGGGCAGGGGCCGACAAAAAAAAGAGGATTAAAGGGACCGTTTCTTTTTCTTTTTTCGCTCGGCTTTTCGCCGTGCGTTGCTGCTATTCCGGTATTTCTAGCGGCGAGTAGCCGAGGGCCACTGGCGGTAATCCTCTGTATGTCCGCGTTTTCATGCGGAGTCTTATTGGCACTTCTCAGCGCTACTCTTTTGGCGGTTTCGGGAATTACAAAAATAGACCACGAGCTTTTCGAACACCATGGAGATGTAGTAACTGGGTTAGGCGTCGCTTTAATGGGCGCTGCACTTTTTATTTGGCCGATGTGAGCAAAAACATTTAAGGGGTGGTGTGTTTTGAACTTATCCGTCTTCGAAGTACTTGCCTTGCTTTCTGGGCTTGCGGGAGTCGTACATTTATTTGCGCCTGACCATTGGGTTCCAGCTGCGGTTCTCGCTTGGCAGCGCAACTGGGGACTTTTTAAGGTTCTCGGATTTTCGATTCGACTGATTTTTTTTCACGTCGGAACTGCGTTTGTGCTGTTTTGGCTCTTTCAGGGATTACTCCTAAAAACCTCGCCCCATAACCTAATGGCAGTCGCGGTCTTGATGATTGCGGCGGGCGGAATCATCCGGACGCTTCGATTTTCGCGCTTAAGTAGTGTTTTGCGTCTTGGTCCATCACCTAGCGGTTGGGGAATCTACTCTGTAATTGCATTGATAGGTCCGTCTGAGTCCTTGATTCCAATTCTCATTAAGTCCCATCAAATGGGTGTCGGCTATCTGCTTCCGGTAGGGACTTTCGCTGCAGGAAGCGTTTTATCGGTTTTCGTATTAATCAGAATCGGGCGTGAAATCTGGGACCGCCCGCTACTCTTACCACTTGGAATTCAGTGGGCAAATCAGCGGTTTAGTATTCTTCCTGCCGCCGTATCCGTGATCGCTGGTCTGGCATTTTTATTAAAGGTCTAGTCGCTAAATCTTATTCCGGTTCCGTGTGCGGGAAACGCCGGATTGGAGTAAGGAATATTTTTATCTTGTTGCGCATCTTTCATGCATTCATTAAATCCGGCCTCTCCGGGCCCTACGGGCTTTCCACCGAGCGGAGTGCAAATCATAGTGAGCTTTGATTTTTTGCGGGTCTGAGGCGGATTTTGGGTCGAATTAAGCATCTCCTCTGCGGCGCCACCCAATCCAGCCTTCACCTGACCTTTTTTCTTAGGCGGCCTTAAGCGAATCCTGACCGCACCTTCTTCATTTTGCGTGGAGATTTCATTTTTAGAATCAGCGCTCCAAGCCAGGTTTCCGTTTAAAATGAGAATCATAAACAATGCGATGAGTCTTTTCATTTTCACCCCGGGGTATCTGTAAAGGCTTCACGGTATTCGCGAACGAGACTTTTTACGATCTCGGCCGCAGGTAATATTTCATCAATTAGTCCCACGCCTTGTCCAGCGCTCCAAACTTCTTTAAATGTGGGAGTGGCCGCGGCTCTTTGTAATAACTTTGAACCCATATAAATGCGTGCCATTTTCATATATTTTTTTGTACTGGGATATTTCAAAAGTAAATTTTCGATGGGATTCAGCTCTAGGCCTGTTTTTAAAATGTAGGGAGTGTTGATCACTGCAACAGGAGTTCCAGATATTTTTTTGGTCATGACAATATCTTCGGGGTTCGCATTGAGAATGGCTTCTTTATATTCTTGCGAGACCTTTGCCTCCGGTGTCGCAATAAATCGCGTACCGATCTGAACTGCCGAGGCGCCTAAAATCATTGCGGCTGCCATCTGAGCGCCGTTTACGATTCCTCCTGCGGCTACGATAGGAATACTGAGATGTCGTTTTAAATAGGGAATTAAAACTAGCGGAGAAATGGGTCCGGCATGTCCACCCGCTCCAGTCGAAACGGCGATGACGCCATCCGCACCGAGGTCCTGAACTTTTTGAGCATATTCGAGGGTGGTGACATCACAGAAAACTTTACAACCTACATTGTGCATTTTCTGGATCGTTTCTTTGGGGTTACCCAATGATGTGATCACAAGTGCGACTTTTTCGTTTGCGCAGATATTGAGATCGGCGCTCTGGCGTGGATTCGCTTTATTAACAATGAGGTTCACACCAAAGGGTCTGGGTGTTTTTTTCTTTACGGATCGAACCGCCTCTCTAAATTGATCTGAAGTTCTCCAGTTGAGCGAAGGCATGGCACCTAGGCCACCGGCATTGCTTACGGTTGAAACCAGATTTTCATCACTCACTAAGAACATGGGACCAGCGATAATCGGGTAGGAGCAGTCGAGCAGCCGAGTAAAAGGAGTATCGATGGGAGCCGGATCTGAAGTCGAAGTCATAGGGTAAAAGGCTAACCCAATTCGATGACTGTAGAAAGATTAGAGCAAAATTCCTGAATATAACGGTCGTATACAGTATAGGAGTCTGGGAGTTCAAGTAATTGGCTGCATTCGAATGGCTTTTTGGGCGCTTGCTTGACCAAAACTGGGTCACCAGTGAAGTTAAAAAATACGAAAACATCACTCCGTCCAGTGCCAACATCAATGAGGCGAGTATACATTGCAGCTTTTAATGCCGAAGAGCCCATAAATACGTCCCACCAAAAAACGTTCTACAATGATATTAGATTAATGCATTGAGTTAAATTTGTCATATTTTTTATACCTTGTCATCGAAGAACCGGAAAATTACATGTATAAGCATTTGAAATTATTATATTATATAAAAATACAAGATTATTCAAAGAATCAGGATTTCTTCTGAACTTCTTCTTTTAAGCTCTATTGAGCGGCTGTTTCTAGTGCGTTTCGAAAAGAAACAGGGATCCAAGAGCAAGTATGTCCCTTTGACAATTGAAGGGCTGCAATCTGTTCAGAGAGAGACTGGTTCGCGTGTGGAGAGCCCGTTACCGTAAGCTTGGACCCAGTGGCTTTTTGAAGTTCATTCCATTCTACGTCAGTCCAAGGCTTTGAAATATCCATCAGTTCATGCGCAGGGTATTCGCCAATGGATAACCCTGGAAGGAGTTGCAGATTTTTTTCTGCAAAAGTTCTGGGACCTACCTCGAGTTTGAGTTTTTCTAACCACTCATCCAACGAGCGATTAGCGGATTTAAGAAGAGCGGATGCACGCCTTAAATGAGATCCCATCTCCCCTCGCACGCGTGAGGGAATCAAAAAATCCGCAGGAGAATGTTTCAGTATTTTGGCAACCTCCATCGGCGAGACGAACTGATCTAAAATCCAACTCGATCCGGAACGTGATGTAGGGGGAAGTGCTGAGTCTGCGGGGGGAATCTCCGCCAAAATGGATTTGTTCTTTTTCTCGAACCACAGGATGGGATTGGCGCAGAGTTCAAGTGTGAGATCCAAGATTTCAAGTTTTTCCCAGCAATCCAAATTTAAAGGTTTGCCCAAAATCTCGTCCACAAATGAGGAGCGCGATGTCGCAGTTTGATCTTCGGCGATTAACCCGAGTCCCGCCTGAGTGGAGGCCACTTTCCATTCCAGGGGCGACAGCGGGTTTTCACAGGAGTGAAAAAAAGCATCCACCAACCCCGTAGTAGTTTTAGTTTCAACCTGACTTTCAAAGCAGGAGCGGATCGGATGATTTTTAGATAGCGCTCGAATCGACTCCTTTGCCTTTGAAGCGAGTAGGTAAGTGTTAGGGTGTAGGCCTTGAGATTTTAAATACCGCGAGGTTTCCCGCATCCAAATTCGTGAAGCTTTTGGATACGTCACGACACGCAATATTCCGTTCGGTTTAAGCCATGAGGATAAGCGCTGGAGCAGGGCGCTGGGATCTTCGCAGTGGTGAAGTACGTTCGAAGCTAAAATGTAGTCAAACAAACCGTCCTCCCAACTCAATAGGTCGGCACATACCTCAAGAATGGGAGCACCTTTGGATTTCCAAGGAATAAATTTTAAAAAAGATTTTCTTAATTTCAATTGATCTAAAGACGCCTGGCTGAGGTCAACCGCTACCACTTCGGACGCGAGCGGATGAGCCTCAGAAACTATCAGAGCCTCAAGTGTGCCCGCTCCTGCAACAAGGATCCGGATGCCCTGGTGTGAGCGACGCCCCATTAATGTGGATGCGGTTCCTTTTTCAAAGCGGAGATGACGACCCTGGCCGCGTCTGGGCAAGGCAAAGGTGGGTACGGGGGGATAAGGAAAGGCTTCGTATTGGGATTTTACTTCGAAAGAAGAATTGTCGGTGTGCCGACTCATGGACTAAGAGTCTAGCCTGCGCCCTTGTTTCTGACAAAGTTCAAAGAGACGATCAAAATGGTAAATGCCAGTTGTATGGCCATCAGTCCAATCAAGCGAAATGGCGTACCGACCTACGAGTGTAACGCCTTTGGGGCGAATCTCAGGATCGATAGAAGTGCGAACCAGTGTTCTTTGGCCTGTATGTTCGTCCACGCAATGGGCGCAAGGGCAAGCAAACCTCAGTTCAATGTAGGAGAGCGCAAAGCTCCCAGAATCATTTCCAGCGCCTGACCAAACAATTCTCATTTCTGTCGAATTTAGGGGTTCGATCTGGCTCGGCGAAAGATTTTGACTCATGAATTTTCCTCTTCAGGGTGGATCTACCATAAGTATTCTGATTTTAAAGGTTTTTTATCTGCTTCTCGGCTATTTACAATGCGATGCATTAGGTAAAAAATAGTTCCTGGGCGCGCTAGTAGGAGGAATTTTTCATGTCGATGTCAGTAACTAGCGTCACAAGCTATTTGGGTTCTCAAAACGCCGGTATTCTCACTTCAATTACACGTTCTATAGGTCGAGCCAATTCTAGCGATGCGAACTATTGGAAAGGATCGGGCGGAGCGGTCAGAGCCTACCAAGATGCAATGAATACAGGTAGCCCGCTTTCTGTTCCTAATGGTCATAGTCATTCTCATTCAATGACCAACATAGAAGCAGTTAAACGAATGGTGTTTTAGTCGCGCTTGAGTTGCGATATGACCCTTGAGTTATGGGGTCTCCCAAGAAACTCAAGGGCGCAGTCATTGGTTACGGTTTTATATCAGGCAAAGGGCACATTCCTGCTTATTTAGAGCGAGCCAAGACTCAGGGTGATGTTGAAATCATCGCCGTCGCAGACATCTGCGATGGCCGGCGAAAAATCGCAGAGGAGTCACTTCCGGGCGCTAAAATTTTTAGCGATTACCAAACTCTTCTCGAGTCCGAAACAAGCCGTTTGGATTTCGTGGATATTTCAACGCCCCCCTGCGATCACGCCGCCATTGCACACGCGGCTTTTGATCGTGGCCTCCACGTACTTTGCGAAAAGCCTCTAACGACGACTTTAGAAGATGCGGCATCCCTATTGGAACATGCCCGTCGCGCAAAGCGTGTATTGTTTCCCTGTCATAATTATAAACATGCGCCGGTCGTTCAGACGATTCGTGAGATTATTCAGAGCGGACAAATTGGAACAGTCCGATCGCTCACACTCAATACCTATCGAAATACGCACGCAAAAGGCGTGAACGAATGGAATACACATTGGCGCCGGCATAAAAAATATAGCGGAGGTGGAATC
>CAYJBA010000069.1:0-9964 GCA_964367865.1 uncultured Bacteriovoracaceae bacterium
GCAAGGGTTACACGTCTAAAATCAAAAAGCTGGAAGAGAGAAAGAATCGTAGCTGGAATTTTATTGGGCTCAGTCGTCGCGAAAATAAAAAGAACAGGAGGAGGGGGCTCTTCGAGTGTTTTAAGCAAAGCATTGAACGCTGCCGTTGTGAGCATGTGCACTTCGTCGATAATATAAATTTTGTGCTTGCCGGTGGAGGGCATGTACTTGGCATTTTCACGAATTTCACGAATAGCCTCGACGCCATTATTCGAAGCGCCGTCGATTTCTAAAACATCAACACCGGTTCCGCCTGTGATTTCTTTGCAGCTCGCACAAGCGTCACAGGATCTGAGCCAGTCTTTATCAAAGGCTGTCTTTTCGCAGCGAATGGCTTTAGCAAAGATGCGGGCGATTGAGGTTTTTCCAATTCCACGGGAGCCCGTAAAAAGATAGGCCTGGTGAATCCGCCCCGCCCGGATGGCGTTCATCAGAGTGCGGACGATATGGCCTTGGCCTACGATGTCTGAAAACTGTGCTGGTCGCCACTTTCGGGCCAGAACGACGTATGAACTCAATTTCACCCCTACTTTTTAAGTCTAAAAAAGTGAGCGCACATTACTTCGGCTGAATGGGATAAACAAGCGAAAACATTGGGTATTTGCCGCATACCGCTATTGCGGCGCGCATTGAAATAATTCGTCTAAATCTTAGGCGACTGCATATTTTAAATGAACTTTAAGAAGCGCTCTGGAGGCCGGTTTCTAAAGGTCTTAGATAAGTACTTACAACCTCAGGTATTTTTACCGCTTCGCAGCAATTTAACGCGGCACATCCTTTGCTTTACATACAGTTGCACGACTCCGCGGTCTCTATTTTCAGAGAACCTTTTCGTGCGGGAGAGAATTAAAGATGAGTTCTAGAAGAGTTTTGAAGATCAATTTGTTTTTGAGTTTGGCGACGGCAGCTTTTTTTCTCGGGACTCCGCCCCGCGCCGAAGCCTTTTCTTGCAACAGCACTCTTCGAACAGGATTTGCGTGCCTTTCAGACGGCGAATGGGCTCGTTTAGGTTATAAATTTGACGAGGATGGCGGCGAAAATCAAACACATTCGAGCAAAGAAAATTTTGATTTAGGTTCGGGAGAAAAGAAAAATATGCAACTTGAAGTTCGAGTCCACAACGAGGGTTGGTTGGGGGATTACGGAAACCTTTTTGCGGGCTGCTTTAAAAAGAGAGTCGAAAATATGGGCACCGTTTCATGTGCCGGCAAAAAACGCACACCTTATTTTGCAATTGATAAAAAGATCACGATTAAATCGGGGTCGAATTTTAAAGCCGAATTTTCGCACAGAAATAGCTCTCGAGCGGGGGACCTTGCGATTGTTTTTACAACCGGAAAAATCCACAGCGCGTTTTTAGCTAACGAAAAAAACTGTAAAAAGAAAAAGAGCTCGGATTGCGTTGAAGCTAAGGAATTCGAAAAAAGCTTTGATTGCGATGAAATTCTCCCCTCGCAGATGATCTCGCTTGAAAACGTTCTTAAATCTAAATTGGATATCGTTTGTGCAAGTCCTGAACAAAAAAGAGCAGAT
This sequence comes from uncultured Bacteriovoracaceae bacterium, assembly GCA_964367865.1. Taxonomy (GTDB): domain Bacteria; phylum Bdellovibrionota; class UBA1018; order UBA1018; family UBA1018; genus CAYJBA01. Next base: position 1,573 of record CAYJBA010000069.1, read on the forward strand.
CAACTCGAAGGCAATGCTGGCTTAGGCGAAGAAGAAAAATTTCTCCAACAGGATAATGATACGGGGACAAACATAACTCAATCGATCGGGGCAGAAGGAAATTAATATTTCCAAAGTCCTATTATCTTAATGGTACGCAATATAGTCATTGAATTTCGCTATAACGAGTGACAGACTCTGGCCCGTTAGCATAGCAAGTGTCGTCAACCCGAGGGCGAACCGTTGAACCGAATTCAATTTCGGACAGAAGTAGGACCCATCGAAATTAAATGGTCTGAGCAAGGAAAGCTCAGCTCTATCGATTTGCTGCCAGCGAAAGCCACGTCCAGAGCGGTCGTTATTCCCAAAACCATATCTGATTTAATCGAGCAAATTCGATGCTTTTTTGATGAGGGCGCTCCGATTCCGAAGCCAGATTGGGGACTTATTGATCAGAGCGGTTGGACTGACTTTCAAAAGCAGGTTTATGTAGCTATTTCTGAAATTCCTCACGGCGAAACTCGCACATACCAGTGGGTGGCGACCCGCATGGAAAACCGGGGTGCCACACGCGCTGTAGGTCAAGCATTGAGAAAAAATCCAGTTCCCGTTCTCGTGCCTTGTCATCGGGTAGTGTCGGTTCATTCACTGGGAGGATTTATGGGAAAGGCGCTCCCCACTGATCCAGAGATTAAAATTAAAAAAGCGCTGATTTCGATCGAAGATCAATATCGCAATCCGCTTCTTTCGTTTTTGATTGGTCCGTCCCGCTCCATTGACCTGGAGTCAGCAGTTTGAAAAAATTGGGGTCATTGCTTTCTGCCGCGCTCGTGGTTTTTGTTGGCACGTACTGGGCTTTCGACCGAGGGGCAAAGGATTTTCAAGTTTTCTATGCGGCCTGGTCTCACGTTCTTTCCGGCCACTCATCTCAGATGTACGCCCTTTCCCCAGATCGATTCTTATACGCTCCAGGGTTTGCCTGGCTTTTTTCTCCATTTGCGCTTTTACCGTATCGCGTAGCTTTACTGATCTGGTGTTTTTTTAAGATAGGTGTCGTTGCTTTTTTGGTCCAAGAGCTCGCAGATGTGATTAGAAAAGCTTCTAGCCCATTATCTAGGCACGCGCTTTCGATAGCGGCTTTGGGAGTACTCTTTTGTGCTCGTCCTTTTTTAATCGACTTTCAATATGGGCAAGTCAACATCCTGATTTTGGGAGCCAGCTCCTGGGCCGTGCTTGGGCATTTTAAAAAAGTTGAACCCATTTGGGATTTTACCCGCTGGGCGGTTTTGGGGGTTGCTGCAGTTGCTAAAATTTTCCCCCTGCCACTCCTCTTAGTGCCACTATTTTTGTCCGCAGGCGTACCCCCAAAAAAATTACGCGGCGAGAGATGGGGTGTATTTGCTGGGGTTGGTTTAATTCTTGTAATTCCTTTTCTATTCGAAGGGCTTCAGGGGGGGGCGTCTCTTTATTTTCAGTGGAATCAGGCCCTTTTTTCTAGGGGAATGCCCATCGAATCCCATAATCAAAGTTTTACAGCGTTTTTGTTTCATTACGCGAGTGATCTGGCGACGCCAGTGATTGCGCAAGGTCGAATTTATCAATTTGGCCACGGATTATTATCCTTAGAAACGATCAAGCATTTATCCTTGGGCTGGACACTCATTACTTCTGGATTTCTGTTGGCTCTCCTCACTGTGTCGTCAGCTCAAAGCCAACTGCGAAGAGTGGCTTGTCTGACGAGCGGGCTCATTCTTCCATCCCATCTAGTCTGGAAGCCTTATTTTGTTATGACCTATCCAGTAGCCGTGTTGTTTCTATCGGACGCTTTGGAACAAAATGCAAAACGGTCGCGCTTCATTTTTGTTTTATTCACGGCTGCATTCATCAATCTTACAACCTTTGACTTGATCGGGTATGAGTGGGCCGCAGCATTAGAGGCGATGTCACTTTTACTTTGGGTTCACCTTTTTATAATGATCTTAGTAATGGGACGGACAAGCAGCCGCGTGAAACTTTAACTGCTCAGCGCTAATTTTGCCTTTGTATAGGTCTTGAACAGCAATGGATCGTCCATAGGCATCATCAAAATGATCGGCTAAGGCGTCGATACACATGGATTGGGTAATTCGGTAAAGCTCGTCAATATCTTGAGATAATGCGATTGCCTCGTCATAGCCCGGTAACGGAGTCTCGCTGTGCTGCCATTTTGAACAATAGCTGTACCGAACGGGTTGGCAGGTTCCAAAGGGATAGGTGGGCTGACAGTGGTATTCCCAAGCATCACGCCATTCAAGACAGGTGTCCTCTACATTTAGATATTTTGCGCGAGCAAGTGCGCGGATCGCCTCCGCGCCATCTGGAATTGGTTTTACTAAATCAATAATAGTCGGACAAAGACTCGCGATCTGCTGGCCGGTCGGGCGCATTTCTAAAATACCACCCAAAGTTGTTGTGCGTTCAATCACATTTAATTCAACTTTTTTGCATTCTTTGCAGGAACTGGCGAGGAAAAAAATTCCAAGCACAAAAATTTGGGATAATGGACGAATGAACATAATCCAACTCTCTTTCGGAATCCTATCTATAGGGACAGCCGTTCTAAGTCAATCCCACTATCTCTGGGGTTTGGCTTGTGTGCGCTTTTCTAAGTCGCGCCAGCTTTTGCCTTTTCGGGCATTTCGGTTCATTTGAAATTTTCGGACAGCGCTTTCGTGGTCTTTAAAGTTTGTCGTAAATTCGTGCGTGCCATCATTATGCGAGACAAAATAAAGGTAGTCGCTCTTAGCGGGATAGAGCGCCGCGTGCAGCGCCTCCTTACCTGGGTTCCCAATCGGTCCGGGTGGTAGGGCAGCAATAGTATAGGTATTATAAGGAGTGGGATTTAACAGGTCTGCTTTTTTTAAATTTCCATTGTAACGTTCCCAGATTCCATAAATCGTCGTTGGATCGCTTTGGAGTCGCATCCTGATTTTTAAGCGATTGTAAAAAACCGAGCTGATCATGGGACGTTCTTCTTGAGCTCCTGTTTCTTTTTCAATCATAGATGCAAGCGTTACGATTTGATGTCTGTTAAATCCCAACTCTTTTGTTTTATTTTCAAAATCTGGTGTCCAGACCGTCATAAATTTGCGCACCATCTGGTAGATGATTTCCTCGGGCGTAATTTTTTTATTGAAATAATACGTATCTGGAAACAGGTAGCCCTCGGCAGTTTTGGGCGGTGGGTTTGAGATCTTAAGCCGGCTCAGAAACTGGGTATCTTTACAGAGGGCAATAAACTGAGACTTTGACACTAACTTTTTGTCCTCAAGCTCTTCAGCAAGTTCGTACAGGTTTTCTCCTTCGCGCAACGTTAGGGGGTGAGCCAGAGAAACGCCCGATGTGAGTGTATGAAAAATGAGCATCGGAGTCATTTTTCCGGAAACCTCATATTCCCCGACTTTAAGTTTTTTCCATTTTCGCGTCACTCTTCCGAGCCAGATAAAATTTTTTGGATCGCGTAAAACTCCTTGGTCCGTTAAAAATCTAGCTATTTCATTAGGACCTTCTCCCTTTCTGAGTTCGATGATTACCGTGTTCGAGTTTTCTGGATTGGCGGGGGTATAGGCGAGGCGAACGAAATCAACTACCTTGTAGGCAATCCCAATTATCATCACAAAAGCTAAAGCCGAGAGAAATCGAGGAAACCTGGATTGGCCCATATTTCACTAGTTTAAGGGGTATTCGGACGGCATACAATTGGGTGGATCGCGCTTATTTTTCACTTTACGGGATTATAGCAGTCTGTTATTCGACTTGAGTTACGTTCATCGATCGTAATTAAGTAGTCAAAACCAGCCTATAAGTAGAATAAGTAGAAAGACCAATCCAATCACCAGTAGAGTGATCATCCACTGACAATAATCTGACAGGCTGAAATAAGTGAGGCTCAGTGGAGGGGGAGAGCAAGGGGAATTAGATGCATCTTCGAGAATTAAAAGAAAAAAAGATCGGCGATCTCGTTGAAATGGGTAAAGAGCTCGGCATAGAAAACGCCGGGGGAATGAGAAAGCAGGATTTGATTTTTGCTGTTCTGCAAAAGAAAGCAGAAAAAGACGAACACATTTATGCGGACGGAGTTTTAGAGTGTCTTCCGGATGGTTTCGGATTTTTGAGGGCCCCTGACTATAATTATCTTCCAGGTCCCGACGACGTTTATGTTTCCCCCTCTCAGATTCGTCGTTTCGGTTTAAGAACCGGCGATACGGTGAGTGGCTCGGTTCGCGCGCCTAAAGAGGGCGAGCGGTATTTTGCACTTCTTAAAGTCGAACAAGTTAATTTTCAGACTCCTGAGATGAATGCAGAAAAAGTTCTTTTCGATAATCTCACCCCGCTTTATCCGAATAAAAAAATTAATCTCGAATATCAACCGACTGTTTATAGCACCCGAATTATCGATATGATGGTTCCGCTGGGTAAGGGTCAACGTTGTTTGATCGTCGCACCTCCTCGCGCGGGCAAAACGGTCCTCATGCAAGATATTGCAAACGCGATTACGACTAATCATCCTGAGATTAAGCTCATTGTACTTCTGATCGACGAACGTCCAGAAGAAGTCACCGATATGCAGCGTTCCGTAAAGGGCGAGGTCGTGAGCTCGACTTTTGATGAGCAGGCGTCTCGTCACGTACAGGTCGCTGAAATGGTCATCGAAAAGGCCAAGCGCCTGGTTGAAAACAAGTATGACGTGGTTATTCTGCTTGATTCGATCACCCGATTGGCTCGCGCCTATAACTCGGTTGTTCCCCCCTCTGGAAAGATTCTGTCCGGGGGCGTGGATTCTAACGCATTGCACAAACCCAAGAGATTCTTTGGAGCAGCAAGAAATATCGAAGAGGGTGGGTCTCTGACTATTATCGCCACTTCACTTGTTGAGACTGGCTCAAGAATGGATGAAGTAATCTTTGAGGAGTTTAAGGGCACCGGTAACTCTGAAATTCATTTGGACCGTAAGCTCATGGAAAAGCGTATTTTTCCGTGTCTCGACATCAATAAGTCCGCGACACGTAAGGAAGAAATGCTACTTCCGAAGGACATGCTCAATCGCCTATGGATCCTTCGCAAGGTCTTGCACCCCATGAATACGGTTGATGCCATGGAGTTTTTGCTCGAAAAGGTTTCGCGTTCAAAAACAAACGAGGAGTTTGTTAAATCTATGAGTGGTGGGGGTTGACCTAAACCGTAGAAAATCTTGACCCACCCACCCTGATCTGATAATCCCGAGGTCCCTATGAAACAAGGAATACATCCAGTTTATTTAGAAACCACCGTTAAGTGCGCTTGCGGCAACGTCATGGAGACGCGTGCAACTCAAGAAAATATCAAGGTGGAAATTTGTTCTAGTTGCCATCCGTTTTTCACGGGCAAGCATAAGCTTATCGAAACCGAAGGACGGGTCGAGCGCTTCATGAACAAATATAAGAAAAAGTAGTTGGTCTCGCTTCAAACACAGGCTCGGATCCTACTCCATAAATTATGATGAAGCCCGGTACGCAGTACACGAGCATCGGTGGCCAAGCAGTAATTGAGGGCGTAATGATGCGGTCTCCGCATTTTATTGCGGTAGCTGTACGTAAGCACAATCAGAAAATAATTATTAAATACTTTCCGTATCTCAGTATTGCGGAACGCTTTCATTTTTTGAAAAAACCCGTGCTTCGAGGAGTTGTTCTGCTTCTTGAGTCGATGGTCCAGGGTGTGGATGCACTCAGTTATTCGGCCAATGTTGCCTCGGTCGACGATAAGCACGAAGAGCCACTTTCGTTTTGGGCGATCCTGATTTCTATCGCAACCGCCCTAGTCATGGGTATTGGATTATTTGTCGCCCTCCCACACTTTTTATCGGCGATCATGGTTTCGGCCCAGAACCCATGGTTTCATCTGATTGACGGCACATTAAAGATGATCATTTTACTGACTTACGTGGTTCTCATCGCGATGATGAAAGATATCCATCGCGTTTTTCAGTATCACGGAGCGGAGCATAAATCGATTTACACTTTTGAGGCGGGACAGGATCTCATTGTCGAAAATGCGCGCAAACACTCGACGCTGCATCCTCGCTGCGGAACCAGTTTTTTATTGTTTTTGGTTCTAATCAGCGTTGCCGTATTTAGCATCGTATTTCCACTTTTTGGACTTACACAGCTTTCGCCGATTCCCTTCGTCAATCATCTGTTAATGGTTTTGATGAAGGTCGCACTGATGCTTCCCGTTGCGGGACTTGCATATGAGTTTATCAAAATGTGCGCTTTTCGTATGGATAATCCGGTATTTCGAATGTTGATCTGGCCCGGCATGGTTTTGCAGCGCCTCACCACACGCGAGCCAACGGACGGACAATTAGAAATTGCTCTGGCGTCCCTAAGACAAGTGCTTAAGCTTGAAAAAGAGGCGGCCTCGAATAACGAAAAACAGGAGCACGAATTTCTCGGGCTCTCTGAAATCGCCTGGGTACATACTCAGGTTGCCGAATTTCCGGAAGTTTAGATTCAGATGTTCAATAAACTCGAAACGGTTGAGCGCCGTTTCATGGAAATTGAGAGCCGTTTATCTGACCCTGAGCTGGGTAACAAGCCAGCTGAGTTTAAAAAATTGTCACAAGAACACGCGAGTCTTCAGGAGCTCGTTGCTCAGTACCGGCATTACAAAAAAGTAAAATTTGACATTGATTCTAATCGGGAAATGGTGGGAGACAAAGACGTCGAAATTTCCAATATGGCTAAAGAGGAGCTTAAAGTGCTCGAGCCCGATTTAGAGGAAACACGAAAGCGTTTGCAGATTTTACTCCTTCCCAAAGATCCGAATGACGAAAAAAATGTTGTATTTGAAATCAGGGCTGGAGCTGGCGGAGATGAGGCCGCCCTTTTTGTAGGAGAACTTTTTCGGCTCTATCAGCGTTATTGCGAAAAGCAGGGTTGGAAGTTGGATCTTCTTTCAGCGAATCCGACCGGCCTCGGTGGTTTTAAAGAAATCGTGGTCGAAATTCAGGGACAGGGTGTTTATAGTCGTCTCAAATTTGAGGGGGGCGTGCACCGTGTTCAGAGAGTACCTGCGACGGAGGCCCAAGGCAGGATTCATACATCGACTGTTACTGTAGCGGTTTTGCCTGAAGCCGAAGAAGTAGATGTGAACATTAATCCCATCGAATTGCGAATTGACGTTTTTCGTTCGGGCGGAGCGGGCGGACAGGGTGTAAACACAACAGACTCGGCAGTTCGGATCACCCATATTCCTTCTGGACTAGTAGTCGTTTGTCAGGATGAGCGATCGCAGCTAAAAAATAAAGATAAAGCGATGAAAATTTTGCGGTCAAGGCTTCTTGATCTTGAACAGGAAAAGGCAGCTAAATCAGTTTCAGATGCGCGCAGAGGTATGGTTGGAACAGGCGATCGCAGCGAGAGAATTCGAACTTATAATTTTCCACAAGGGCGTCTTACAGATCATCGGATCGGTCTTACACTTTACCAGTTACAAGATGTGATGGAGGGTAAGATTGACGAAATCATTGACGGGCTTCAGGCCCATCATCAAATGGAAATATTGAAAGCCCAAGGGTTGGGGGGGTAAGTGTGACATTATCTCACGAACTTCCACACAGTTTCGAAGGAGCTTTGGCGCTTGCGAAAAAATATCTTTCAAGAAGCCGGACGCTCGTTGAACGAAATCTAGTCATGACCGAGGCTGAGCAAATTGTGCAGGCAGCGTATCGCTTGATTACCAACAAAAAACTGAGTCGGTCTGACATGCTTCTTCGAATCAATGAACCGTTTCCGCCTCAAGCAGCAGAAAAAGTCCTCGTATGGGCATCGCAAAGAGCCGAAGGAAAGCCGCTTCAATATCTGACGGGTCATCAAACATTTTTAAATCACGAATACTTAGTTGGGCCCGGAGTATTGATACCAAGACCTGAAACGGAGTTTTTAGTATCGAGTGCTATCCAGGAGCTCAGCACCCATTTACCTCAATACGGAATTGAGGTGGGTTTAGGTTCAGGAGCCATAGCCATCGAGCTGCTTGCCCTATTTCCAAAATTAAAAATAGTGGCCTCAGAAGTCGAACCTCAAGCAATTCGGATTGCGATGAAGAACGCGTTTCTCGTTCTAGGTGCTGAGTCTATGAAGCGGTTAAAGGTCATTCAGTCGGATAGTCAAACAGAAGTTCTCGGGGTATTTGCTCAAAAAGCTGCAGATTTTATTATTTCGAATCCGCCTTATTTGGATAGTAGTGATCCGATCGACCCGGACGTGCTTTTGTATGAACCTAGGGCAGCTCTATTTGCTGCGAGCCCGGACTCTTTATATTTTTATCGTGAATTTGCAAGTCATGCCTCACAGTGGCTTAAACCTGGTGGATATCTATTTTTAGAGGTACC
>CAYJBA010000070.1:0-9924 GCA_964367865.1 uncultured Bacteriovoracaceae bacterium
CAAGACCGCTCCATTGTTACACATCAGTCGGCACCCACTCAGATCATCGAATATCAAAAAGTCGAAGTCACTGCACCTCACGCCACTCTCCGGTCTGGGCCGGGATTGAAATTTAAAAAGATGGGCACTGCTAATCCGGGAACTCAATTTGCGGTAATAGAGCAAGAGCAGCTGTGGATCAAAATCGAAATCTCATCTTTAAGCCGTGACTCAAAACATCCTGAAAAAATAAATTTTGCATGGATTCACAAAGATTTAGTCAAAGCTGTTTCGCTAGTAAACTTAATCGAGGTAGCCCCATGAGTGCAAATTATGGACGAGATATAAATGGAAGAATTGATTTAGGTAATATCGATTTTGGTTCGAGCATAGATACAAATACGTTGAACATTGCTACACAAACAGCATCAGTGAAGCCCTTAGTTGGAGGTATGGAGTCTGATATTCTGATCAAAGAAAGAACCTATTCTAAGCAACTTCGGGCATACGCTGAGAGCATAGCAGATCGATGCAAACGTGCTGAGAATGAACTGGCTAGGTATCGCGAGGCGTGGGCAGGTGTTATCCAGCGCGAAAAGGAAGCAACAAAATATCTAAACGATGCCCGCAACGATCAAACCCAGCAGGAGCGCACATTACGGCAGTCCTTCGAAGCTGAGCGTATCCACCTGAAACAGCAGATGCGGGCCGAAATGGAACAAGAGCGCAAGCGGTTACTGGATGAAATCGCCGAGGTACGTAGAGAGCGGGACCGCGTTCATGCTCAAGTAGAGGCCCAATATTCCAGTGAAATTACAAAGATCAAAGCAGAGTTTTCGAAATGCATTTCAAGTGAGTCCGCCAATATTGAGGAAAAGTATCGAAAAATTACCATGCAAAAAGACGAGGTGATATCAAATATCACATCGAACCTTCATTCGCTCGAAAGCGAACTTACTCTCGCTCGAAGGGATTTAGAGCGAGCTCAAAAGGATTCGGGTGCCGAGATCGAAAGTTTAACCCAGCAATTACTGAGCAATGAGCTCAATGCGTCAATGGAAAAGGCAAAGCTTCAGGAGCAGCTTAATTCGGCGCGAAACGGTGCTGAAACCGATGCTATGGTTATGAAGCAGCAGGTGGCGACCATCGAGCGGGCGGCTGAAGAGGAAAAGAAAAAAATTCTACGCCAGTATCTTTCAGAGCTCGGTCCGCGCGAGGCAATGATCACCTCACTTCGCAATGAGGCTCATGAGTTGCGTGGTCTTTTGATTACTGAAAGCAAAAAACTTCATGAATTCGTGGATCATATTCTGGCAGAAATTTCTGAAAACAAGATTGAAGACCTATTTGACCCCATCTTTTTGATGTACCTCAAGGAATTACAGATGGCAGAACCTGTCCATAAGCGAATTCAGTCAACCCGTGCAATTCCGCCGCCACCCCCAATTAAGCCGGTCACTGCAGAATAATCAGAACCGCTTTAGATACTGTTTCTTGAGTTTTTTCAATTCTACGACTCGCGTCGATTACTACTCGACCTTTTTTAAAGTCGCTGGAAACTTTAATTTTAAAAACATGGGTTTTGATTTCATGAATCGCGACTGGACCGTGAAACGTCTTTTTCTTTTGTGACTTAATCTTTAATCCTTTGGAGGATCTGATCGCCAGGGTAAGTTCGTCAGAAGTCTCATCGTGAATCTGCGCTGAGACCTGAAGCTCAGCGGTCTTTCCGGCCCGAGGCGCTGAGAGCCAAGATGTTTCAACCAAAATAGGTCCGGACGACTTAGGTCCTTCGCCAGCCCATACAAGGGCTGAGCAGAACAGAATTAGACTAATTAATTTTTTCATCTGCTTTCATTTCGCGAACGACATCGCCCTGGGGTCCGGTCTTGAGATTACCCATTGAATTCGAAGACACCTTGTAGGGAGCGCTGGCATCTGAAGAAGATACAGGAGCACTTTGACTGTAGGAGAACCGTCCATCCTCTGTATCCATCGCTATATCGGCTACTAAAGCGCCCGAGGTTTCCGCCGGCACTCGAATGCGAGCAATAAAGGGTACGCTAGAGTCAAAAGAGCAAGGTTGTAAGACTCCGTGTGTCGGCTCCAGAGCGACGACGCCGTGGAGTCCTCGAATCTGAACGCTAATCTGTGTACAGGATGTTTTTGGGGTTACAAGAACCTCGACATCGACCTCACTATTGGGAGTAACCTGTTTTAGGGGAGAAATCGAAACCTCAATCGGAGGTCTGGGTTTACCGCCGTACCATTTACTTTGAATGGCTTCCTTTCTGGGATTCTTTTTCAAAGAAGCAATGGACGCACCCACTAGTCCAATACAAAGTCCTACAATCCAAACGGTCAAAAACGCCAAAAGATACTTTTTCATACTTTACAACCTCTACACAACTCAGCTGGCCCATTATTAGGGCGAAACTACAACATCCCAACTAGAAACAGCTTCTGAATAACCTTGAACCGCTACAACATAGGTTTCACCAGCCGAAGCTGAGAAACTGAGCGAAGGACATCCCGAGCTCGAGTAGTCTTCGGCAAGGGCGGTTCCCTTATTAAAGATGCGCATGTCTAAAACGTCTCCCGCACTGCTGCAAGTTAGGCTACCACCTAAACTGTCGATCGAAACTGTAACCGTCCCGCTCGAAGGTGCGACGTAGCGGTACCAGCGCACATTTCCAAATTTATTTCTGACACCCGTTCCAGAAGCGTAATTGGCCCAGTGAGTTTGGTCGTGTGCAGTTGCAGAATTACGTCCGGAGCTGAGGGTTCTGTAAAGCCTCCAGAATTCGGGACCAAAGGTAGCTCCCGAAGTAAATTGATAATGGCGATTCGTGCTGGAGTAATAGATCCCGATTTCATTGTCTTGATCAAAAGGATCTGCCGTATCGAGCGATCCTGTACAGCCTCCGACACAAAGAGCATTATATGGTGTATCTAAATCACCTTCCCAAAGGGTTCGAATTCCCTCAGAACTTGATCCGTAGGCTTGATTGTAGTAGGCCGCAAATGAAACAACACTGGTGAGTGCAGGTGTCGAAGTTTGGTTGTTTTTCAAAATCGAATAGATCCTGTCAAAAGATCCGTTATTGGGCCCTGAAACGCGATTGTCGTAGAGCTTCCAGAGAAAATATTGAACGCTTTTTTCGCTCAGTATTGAGCGAATATCCCCGGTAGGAGCAGTATCCATTCGGGTTATAAATCCTGAATTTTGTAAAGCTCCGTTTGTATCCACGTAGATGGGATCATTGAAAGTCATCGCCGAGATTGCGTTTCCATAACCTTCGCCAAATGCGACGCGAGGGTCTAGAGCATCGGTAGTAGAATGAGAACCACCGATGGAGTCAGATCTAAAAATGCGATCTTCTACGTAATGACCAAACTCGTGAGCGACTACATGATCGTCGTACTCGTCTGTATCTACGTCCTCGTCTCCTAGTATGTAGAGATTTGAAACTCCACCTTCTTGATTGTAATACGAAGTCCCAATTTGGCCGGTGAGTATACTCCCGCTTGAGTTAGTATTGCTTGGACTCCAGTTCATATAAATCAGGGGAAACTTTGTATCCGCTTTTCCTTCGCAGACTAATTCGATTTCTGTCACGGCAGTATCTAACAAGGCAAATGGAGCTGCTGCGCGGTCCGTGTACGCTGTACCATTATGAGCAAGTGAGGCGTTTAACGTGATTCCAGAGCTGCTCGCGGTATAGGTTGTGGCTCCGGAGATTGAGTATAAAGCGCGAGGGTTGGTCGTATTATCTACCACGCGAACATCCCAATTCGCGGCTGAACAGTATTCGGATCCCAGGCTATCTCTGACATAATTTTCAATAAAAGCTTTTGCTAAAACTCTAAGTGTGACCGAAGAGCCACCGGGAACATTAAGAGAAAACGAACCATCATCCAACGTGTTGGACTGCGCTACTACAGATGAACCAGAAAGAGCTTGAACAATGGCGCGGCGAATAGGCCTAGCGATCATGACGCTATAACCGAGTCGAACGCCGCCTTCAGTGACGTTATCCAACGCAGGAATCCAGTGATAAGTCGCAGACCCTGTTAACGTATAACAAGTCGAACTGCTAGCACATCCATCGACTGGGCCGCCGCCGCCTGTGCTTCCAGACGAAGTATCGCCATTATTATTGGAGCCAGTGCCGCCGTCACCTGTGTTGATTGTATGACGGGGAATACTAAAACATCCGGCAGTAAGGGTCATAGCTATAGCTAAAGCTACGAAATGAAAGTTCCGCGACGACATCTACTTCTACTCCTACTCGTTCTACTCTGCACAACTTCGCTCGCGCAATTCGTTCGCATACGAGCTTAACGAGAATGAATGATTGCAACACGCAGGCCAAAACATGAGTTTCGGGAAGAGTACGAAGCCGTTGAAATAATGGAGAATTTAGTCAAGATCGGGGACGGGACCTGTCTGAGGTTTGTACAGCGGTTAAATAGAGAAACAGGTTCAAATGTATTAAGCCAACTTACTCGTAAGTAAATTCGATCCAAAATTCTCCATCCGGGCTTACAAATGGCAGCACAATGATTGGCGTTTTCGCGTAGTAATTAGAAGAAATGCCACTTCCCCTAATGATCGTAGGGAGTGCCATTCTAATCTGGTGTCCGTTTTCATTGAGTACAGCTTTGGCACTTCCAAATATAATGTTTACAAGTTCTGCTGCGCCGTCCTCTAGCTCGCTTGTGATATCGCTAAAATTTTCGCCGATAAAATGGCTCATAATTTTAAGAAAAACTGATTTTTCCATACAAAGAGAAAAGGACCCGTTTAAAGTTCTACCCGTCAGGCCAACTACCGCCGCAATATCAAATAATTTTTCTGGCTTGTCTTGTTTATAGTAGGGCTTGGTTGGTTTACATTCAATTCCACCCACAGTGCGAATCGTATTGATCGTTTCTGTAACAAAGGGTTGAAAAACCATCGCGTCGATCTTTCGGGCCTTTTTACCCAGTGCCTGCATATCTTCTTTGAGATCGATTTCTTTGGCTAAGAACTCAATGTAAAATTCACCGGCTTTAGTCTGAAAAGGCACCACAAAGACAATAGATCCAGGTGGATAGGCCGAACGTACCTGATCTCCTTTGAGGACCGTGGGTATCGCCATTTGAATTTCGTGACCTGATTGATTTAAGGTCGATTTCGCGTTTCCAAAAATAATATTCAGAAGCTCAGCAACGCCATCTTCAAGTTCGCGGGTTATTTCAGTAATTTTTTCGTTGAGCATTCCACTCATCAGGAGCAGAAATACAGGCCTCGGAAAGCAAAGCGTAATGCTTCCTTTGAGCTTGGTCGACGTCACACCAATAATCCCGATTATGTCGAACGGAGTTTGGACTCTTTTTCCCTTGCTGAACATCGGGAGGGGAGTGGCTTCTAAATTACATTGGTCCTTAAGTGTTCTTAGCGTTTCATCGGCAAAGGGCTGTAAAAAAAGCGTATCGATCTTAAGCAAAGGTCACCCGTTGGTTGGTACAGCCCGCTAAAAACGTTATTTGTTTAGTATGACACGGAATATTTAAAAAACGAAATCACGAAAACAATCGTGAGCTGAAAAAGAAGTGATGAACCGATCAGGCATTTAATTTTAGAGCCATTTACCAGGGAAGTAATGACTGACAATAATGGTATAGAACTATAGCCTTTGTCCTGGTTTTAGTTTATATATCAGAGCTGGATGTTTATATGTTTCAAATGAAGAGAGCAGGATTTGGAGTGCGATTAGCGCTGTGTTTTTTGTTTGTTGTTGCATCAGCTTGCGACTCAGTTCTTTATTACCCCACTCATGACGTTGTAAATAAGCCCGAAGATTCTGGAGCGACTGTTGAGAACATTTGGTTTCAGAACGAAGAAGGTGCGAAACTTCACGGTGTTTATTTTCGGCATTTTACTACTTGTAGGCCAGCGCGCGCGGTTTTCGTTTTCTTTCATGGAAACGGAAGTAACTTAACAGGACATTTTCCGCATTTGATTTGGACTCTCAAGCAGGATTTCGATTTTTTTATTTTCGATTATCAAGGCTACGGGGAGTCTCCAGGCGAACCTACTCCAAAGGGTACGTTGCTCGATGGAAAAGCTGCGGTTCGATATGTAGCCTCTCGTTATCCTGAATTGCCCTTGATCATCTTCGGGCAAAGTCTCGGGGGCGCCGTTGCGATGCGAACGGTGATTGAATTAAAGGATGAAATTAAGCCCGGTCTGATCATCGTCGACTCTTCTTTTATTTCATACCGCGAAGTAGCTAGAAACATAGTTTCACGGTATGGGCTTGGAAGTGTATTGAGCATATTTCTACCGAGTGATGAATTTGCCCCCGTCGATCGGGTGGCTGAAATCGCGCCCATTCCCATGCTGATTTATCATGGAAATTTAGATCAAATAGTAGATTACAAGTTTGGACTTCAAATTTTTGAAAAAGCCGGCTCCTCTAAGGAATTTTGGACCGTTTTTAGTGGTCAACATACGGACGCCTTTTCTAAGCGACATAATGGGATTTACAAACAAGCGCTCCTAGATTTTCTTTCACGTATGAAGCTTTGACCTCACTTACTAGTGTGATTATCTCTCTCAATTTAGATTTACCTATTTGGGATAGTTTCTCAAAGGGGCTCCTGCAAGCGGATGCGTCTCTCTCATGAGGTTTCCAGGAAAAATACGAATTCTTTGGAGAACGTACGTCGTGTACTTACGCGCTTATGTCGCATCCTGCGACGCGCGAATCTCCAAAGAATTCGTATTTTTCCTGGAAACCTCATGAGAGGGGGCAGGCGAAGCAGGAGCTGTCCCCTTTGAGAAAATAGGTAAATCTAAATTGAGAGAGATAATCACACTAGTAAGTGAGGTCAGGGCTTCGGAGTGTAATACACTTCTTGATGAATGCTGGTTTTTTGAACACCTTTTTCAGCGAGAATGGTTTTCACTTCAGAAATCATTGCGCCATTTCCGCACAAATAATACTCAGTGTTAGTCCAAGCAAAGTCATTGCCCATTGACCGTAAATAATCAGTGACGCGGCCTTTTGTGCGAGTCCATTTTTCAGTAGGTTGAGAAACAATAGGCACCCATTTTACGTTCTTGGCAGCCCATAGCTCTTCTTCGTAAAGAATTTCATCCTCATTTCTAGCGCCAGCAATACAAAGCGTCGAAATGGGTGGATGGAGCATATATGCCCGCGATGTAATAATTGCGCGAAACGGAGCAATTCCAGTTCCTGTTGCTATAAAGCAAGCGCCGCGACCGGGTCTGTCTTTGAGTGTAAAATCGCCGTAGGGTCCAAAAGCTTTGAATGTTTCGCCTGGCTTCAAATTTTTTAGGTACTGGGTTCCAACTCCGTTCTCTACGAACCTGATACAGAGCTCAACTGGCTTTTTCTCTGGCGGCGAAGCGATCGAATATGCACGTCTCAGATCTCTGCCTTGAGGGCCTTTTCCAGGAATGATTATGCTTATAAAGTGACCGGCTATAGATTCAAATTGTTTATCCGAATCGAATGTAAGCTCAAATACAGAAGCGGCCATCCAACGATTCTGTCGAACGGTACAAATGTGCTCTTGCGCAACGATTTTATGAGTAGTCATAATTTTATCAGGGCTAAATTAGCCTAGTTTCCCATTTGACGCTACCCATCCTTTTGGGATAACCTAAAATCATGTTTGGACTTAGTTTAGGTCATCTTTTGATTCTGTTAGTCATTGTATTACTCTTCGGATATCGCCGCTTGCCTGAGTTGGGTCACGCTTTGGGCAAAGGAATAGGCGCATTTAAAAAGGGTCTCGATGGCAAGGACGCGGATGATAAAGACGATGGGCCAGGTAAGCTTCCAAAGTGAATTGGTTTTTTATATTGATGTTGCCCTCTTCGTCTTCCTTCAATAAAATTAAAAGAGTTACATAATAAAGACTTGGGGTACTTGTGCTGACAGTTACCAAAGAACAAAAAGGCAATGCGCTTCATGTGACTTTTTCAGGAACCATCGAAGAAAACGTTAACTTTGGGTCTCTCATTGGACCAGCTCCCGCAGAGCTTTTTATTACATTAAAGGATGTTCCTCGAATTAACTCAGTTGGAGTTAAAACTTGGATCAAATATTTTGAAAGCGTTAAGGCAAACGGAACTAAGATCACCTATGTGGGATGTTCTTCTGCGATAGTCGAACAGATTAATCTGATTTCAAATTTTACCTGTGGCGGAACAGTGGAATCGATTTATGCACCCTACTCTTGTACCGTTTGTAAATGTGAGCTTTTAAGCCTGTTTAAAATAGAGGATCTCAAAAAATTAAATTTTGAGATGCCTGAATCGAAGTGCGTAAAATGTGGTGGTAAAGCAATATTTGACGATATTCCCGAAGAATATTTAAGCTTCTTCGTGCGCTAGCCATTGGGGAACCAAAGTTGGCAAATAAAATATTATTATTGATATCAAATCGCCAAGAAGACCAAGATTTCGCAGGTGAAGTCGCGACTGTTGCTGGATTGTCTCTGACCTGTTGCCCAGATCCCAAAATTGGCGTAGAAAAAATCGCTGCCGAAGAGCCTGCTGTCATTTTAGTAGATGGTGAGACTCAAGAAAGCTATTTGGCCTTCGAAGCCGCGATTCAGGAAAAAATTGGACTCTTTTCCGAAAAGGTCAATCCTAACTTTATTCATTTTATCAGCACTGAAGGACTAGAGAAGGTTCAGTATTTGATCCAAAGCCCGCTTTTTGGGCATTTTATTTTAAGAACGTTCAAGGATAACGCCAAAGAAGCGGGCCAACATTATGGAAAGATAGTCAAGGCGATTGTCGAAGATAAAATTTTCGGCCTGGAAAATTTTTTCAAGCCTGGAACAAAGGTACAATCTGTAAAGCTTGTTGTTACCTCGCAAAAACCAGATGCGGTCGAAGCCGTGAAAAATTATTTAATGGCTGCAAAATTTCAGAGTCGTATCGCAACCGTAATATCTAATGCAGTTGATGAGCTCTTGATGAACGCCATGTTCGACGCTCCTGTAGATAATTTAGGAAAGCCACAATTTTCACTCACTTCTCGAGCAACAGTAATTAAGTTAGAAGGAAAAAGTGGCGTTGAAATGAAAATTGCCTACGATGGCAAATATATAGGTATCTCAGTCATAGATCAGTTTGGCAGTCTGGATAAAGCAAAGCTCATGAGTCATATTTCCAAAATTTATCGTGACGAAGAATATAAGGTTAAGTCGACGGCAGCGGGTGCGGGCATAGGACTGGCTACGGTGTTTCGCTCAGGCGGAAGTTTTTTCTTCGCAAGCGAAGCCCAAGAGCGTACCGAAGTGACAGTATATTTTAAGCGTTCAGAAAACTTTAGAGAGTTTAAAGATCAATTTCGATTTCTTTCCACCCAATTTAAATTTTAATGGGATCTATACTTAACGTTCCAATCATTTTGGCTTCGAGTTCCCCTCGGCGAATCGAATTGTTAAAACAAATCGGATTAACCGTGATTCGAATGATTCCAACTGCGGACGAGTCTCAAAAAAAAGGCGAAATGCCGCTTCAGATGGTCAAGCGCTTGGCCAAAGAAAAAGCTGAATCCGTAATTCCATTGGTTTTGAGAGAATATTCGGCGGCGGTAATTCTTTCTGCAGATACTGTGGTTGTCGAACCCGGTGGAAAAAGAATTTTTGGTAAACCCAAAGACGTTGCCGATGCCCGCAAGATGCTGTCTAAAATCGCTGGAAAAACTCATATCGTTTACACTGGGTATTGTATTTATGAGACGGGTCGAGATATTGAACCGCGTTTTTTTACACGCGCTGTAACTTCTAAAGTAAAAATGCGAAGGCTTTCAAAAATAACCATCGATCGTTATATCAAGTCGGGTGAACCAATGGATAAGGCCGGTGCCTACGCCGCTCAGGGCTTGGGCACTGCATTGATTGAGCGCATTT
>CAYJBA010000071.1:0-9870 GCA_964367865.1 uncultured Bacteriovoracaceae bacterium
GCTCAAGGTAGACGACCTGAGCGAAGCTGGAATCGGATTTGTTTTAGATATCGAAGGCGAAGCGATCGCGGATTTTCCGATCAAATCAGACGAGAAAATTGATGTACGCCTTTATCTCAATCAGTCGCTTTACTTACCCCTTCAAGTTCAAGTCGCGCGAATTGAAGAAAAAGACTCACTGCGTCGCATTGGGGCCGCCTTTGTGGATAAGAACTCAAAGGGCTTTCATGCCTTTTCAGCTTTTCTCGCGATGCTGGACGGCATTCTTGACGCGGCACTAATTGAAACTCCGACCGGCTAGGCACTCCGCCCGGCAAATCCTTCTTATTTAGGGATTGAGATCCCTGCCGATACGTTTCTTGGAGGAAGTCATTATGCCCCAAGGATCGGGAAACTCAGGTGATACGAAAAACCATGTCGTTGACTTCAACGAAGCTCGCGCTCAAAAGCTCGAAGAAAAGCGCCGTAAAACCGAGCGCATTTTCTTTAAGCATCTCTTGAGTGTTTACTCTGTTGCAGACCACTCTAAACTCATGCCCATTGAGTTGGTCGACGTGAGCGAAGAAGGATGTTCATTTCAAGTTCCATTTAATGCTGAACATCCTTGGCCAAAAGATAATTCGGATATTCCACTACGTCTGTATTTTAGCCAAGACACCTACATGGAAGTCCGCGCAAAAATTCAAAATTCTCGCCCCAGCATCGAAGAGGGCGCGCGATTTGTACGATTTGGGTGTTCAATCGATAAGACGATTTCTTCGTACCCAGTCTATTTGCAGTTTGTGCGATTTCTAAAACTTTACTCAGAACACGCGCATAAAGACCAGGGCAACGGAACTTTATTTTATATCTGAAAGCTCTACGGGCTGCGCAGACAGATCGTCGGAGATGATCTCATTTTCTGAAGCTGTTTTTTCAGAATTTTCATAAATCGGCGGACCCAAAACCGCAGGCTTTCGATCTACTTTAATATCGATATTTTTATTCGCGTTTTCGAGAAGAGTTTTTAAAATTTTTCGATTGCGCGCGTAGATTTCTTCGTCCGTTAACTGATCATTTGAATCTTTAACGGCCCCTTGATTTGAACCCCTGGAGACTTTCGCCGGTAATCCTGCAACGGCCGCTGAAGCCAAAGTTAGGACGGCGAGAGCAGCGAATCCATTATTCCAATACAACAAACGCATGGTCGTGTTCCTCCGCTGAAAGAGTGTAGCACGATCCGGAATAGTGCAAATAATCTAGGCAGCTTTTTTTGGTTTAAGGGCAGGGGATCGAAGCGTCGCCCCTTTTTTGGTCGAAGGAGTTTTGACCCAGTCTGTCAAAATGATGGCGGCTTTGTTTGGGTTTTGCGAAACCAGTTCCACAATTTTATCACGAAGCTCTTGATACCCAGAAGAGCCAGCTGATGGGGACTTAGCGCGAGGTGGATTTTTTGGCATAGCCTTTTAGGTGTTACCGGTAACTTTAAAAACACCTGGCGCGCCAGAAGCCTGCGCGTTTACTTCTTCGTCAGATATCGAACCTACAAAAAGCTCGTCCTCTATGACCGAAAAAGCGTACCAGCGATTTCCGAGTCTCTGATAAAGAACTTCCGCGATCTCTTCAGTGTTTGCGGGATTGGTTTTTGAATTGGAATTTTGTTTTGGATTGCTCATATTTCCCTCCATGGATTGAGTTCAAAGCTATCAATGAACTCTTCGGAGTTTTGTTGAGCCACTTAACGGGAAGATTTTGCCGTTTTGAAAGCTGGCAGCTATGGAATTACGATGATCTGGCCCGAAAGCGCATGGTTAAACCCATCGTAAAAGGGATAGGTGCCGAGTGAATTGAGCTGAACCCCAAAGCTAATAACGGGGTGCTCACCTGCGATCGGTCCCGAAATAGGGCCACTAATTCGGTCGCTTCCGTCACTCGACAAGATTTGATGATTCAGCTGAGTTCCTATCATATGAAAAAATAGGGTACTGCCCTGGCGAATAGTGCAGGTTAAAGAAGCTCCCGGACTAAAAACTTCCCCTGCCGGCTCCTGACAGCCGCACAGAATTTTTAGAAACCCGTCCATCACACCCAGCTGAGCCTGTTTACCCTGGCACTGAGTATCCTCAAGGGCAATTGCGGGATCAGGCAAATCGACACAAGACCCGAAGCCTAGTAGGGCTAGACCTAGACTAAACTTAGCAATAACTAATTGGAATCGAACCTTTTTCTGGGTCTTATCGAGGTGGGCCATCCCTTACAGGATACGGAATTAATGATAAATTCTCAAGTCTTGCGCTGTGCGCCTTAATCGTGTATCCATGGGGCCTTCTATCGTAAGTTGGACCCGTAGCTCAGTTGGATTAGAGCGTCGCACTACGGATGCGAAGGTCAGAGGTTCGAATCCTCTCGGGTCCGCCATTTCACTTTTTCCAGTGCATTTAAGAAAGATTCATCACGTCAGGATGACGTAGTTCGTGATGACGGACAGGATGTCCGGTCTTTCGTAAATGCACTGGAAAAAGTGAAATGGCGGACCCGAGAGGATTCGAAACGAGTGAGCGGCCACGGACAAACCAAAGGTTCGGACGTGGTAAGTCAGGCAGGATGTCTGACTTAGTGAGCGAGGTGCGGCTACGCAGGGAGCGACAGGAGTCGCGACCGTAGTAGCCGAATCCTCGATTTCCAATCACCGACTCTGAAGTACGCGAACTACCTCTTTTCCCAATTTCTTAGCCGATGCCGGATTTTGCCCCGTCACCAAACGCCCATCTACCGCTACGTTTTCGGACCAGTTAGGTGCAATTTGAATCCTAGCGCCCCTCTCACGCAGTGTTGTTTCCAATAAAAAAGGCACAACCTGAGTAAGGCCCACTTCGGCTTCCTCGGAGTCTGTAAAAGTAGCAACAGTTTTTCCCCTAACCAGATACTCACCATTAGACAGCTTGATATTCACAATACCCGCTGGCCCGTGACAAACCGCTGCGACGACTCCACCTTGTTCATAGATTTGAGCCGCTAACCGGGCCAGTTCTTGGTTGTCAGCAAAATCCCACATCGTGCCATGTCCGCCTGCGAATAGAATCGCAGCATATTTCTTAGGGTCAATATCCCGTGGCTTTAGAGTGTTCTCTACCTGCTTAACGAGTAAAGGATTAGCCAAAAATCTAGCGTTATCCGCGTCCGAAAGATCCCGGCTATTTTGATCCAAGGGGGCTTTGCCGCCCACCGGGCTAACAAAATCTACCTCGTAGCCGGATTGAGTAAGCGCAAAGTACGGATGACTTGCTTCAGGAAGGTACCATCCCGTTTTCTTTCCGGTATCGCCCAGTTGCGCGTGACTGGTTAATACAATCATGACTTTCATTGCTAGAGCTGTTTTCATTTTCAATCTCCTTTTTTAATGCGTTTACGGTTCTCGACCACCGATTACCGTTATTTGAATGAGTTAACGAATACTCTGCATCTGATCGTTTGAGTAGTTCATAGCTTTCATATAGGCTATTAATATGCTGCATATAAAAAATTTAGATTTAAACCTGTTATTAGTGGCCGGAGCTTTGTATCGTCACAAAAACGTATCGCGTGCAGCCCTAGATCTGGGTCTCAGCCAGTCCGCTGTGAGCCACGCGCTTGCACGACTTCGAGTACAGTTTGAGAACCCTCTCTTTGTTCGAACATCTAGGGGCGTCTCACCCACGGCGCTTGCGCGCCGAATGCAAAATGATATTTTGGATCTCATCCATCGCGCTGAACAGTTAGGGTCGCATCGCACCGAGTTTGATCCGAGTAAAGCATCGGATAGAATTACCATCACAAGCACAGATTATTTCGAAGCCATTGTGGTCCCACGCCTTTTAGCCGAAATCCACCGCGCAGCACCCAATTTAACGGTATCGATTCGACCCACTTTAGGGGACATTCCAAAAGGGGACTTAGAAACAGGAAAGGTAGATCTAGCCGTTGCGGGATTCTATTCAAAGTTACCCGAAGGCTTCTACCAAGCCCATCTTGCGTCGGACACCTTTCAGGTGGCGGCAGCAAAGCGCAACTCAAAATATGGTGCTAAACTCAGTATCGAAGAATATTTTTCGGCGAACCACGCGCTTATTACACTTCAGGGAGATTTCCACGACGATATAAAACATCGCGTTGGCAGCAAGCATCTCAAAAGACAAATTATTTATGGGTCTTACAGCTTTACGGGAATGGCGTGGGTTTTACAGGAATCAAACATGCTACTCACTGCTCCGAGCTTACTTTTAAAGCAATATCAGAGATATTTCCCACTTCGGGTATGGGACGGACCCATTGATCTTGGAAAAATTGATATCAAAATGATTTGGCATTCACAAACCCACGAAGATCCGCTTCGTAAATGGTTTCGTGCAAAACTAAAAGCTGCTTTTAGAGTGGCCCCCTCCTTTTGGTTAACGCTTGCGTCATCGTTTCTTTCGCTATCCACGTAAGCCCGTAAACGATCGAATGAAAGTGATTGTGCTCCCGAACTTTAGTCTGGCCCAAGCGCCCCTCTAGGCCTTTCCTAATCGAGGCCACCTTTGCTGTTCCACCGGTGGAACAAACAATATCGATGTCAGCGTACTTAAGGCCAGCGCTTTTAACAGTCTGGTCCATCACCGTAAATATCTTATCAACCATTTCTTCGGTATAATGATCAAACTCTTCGCACGTAATTTTTTCTTCGATATCAACGCCCGATTGATGAAACGAAAAATGTTCCGCCGCTTTTTCTGACAACGCCCTCTTAGTACGCTCAATTTCCTCAAACACCTGAAAACCAATTTGTTCGTCAATCAGGCAAAAAAGGTGATCCATCTTTGCTCGATCACGATCCCCCAAAGACCAGGATCTAACGTTTCTAAAAAACTCCATCGTGTCGCGCTTTCGAAGTAACGAAATCTCCGCGGGTGTACAGATTTTTTCCATAAGGTGGACTGGCATCGTTAATACATTTGAACCGAACGGCACCTGGTACTTAACATCGGCTCCAAAATGAGTAGAAATCCTTCGCCGCATGATCGCGCCATCGAGCGAGTCGCCTGCGATTGAAATACCTCCGATGGATAATACATCTGATGGGCGGTATTTTTCGTCGCTGATCTTAATCACGGTAAAGTCGGAGGTCCCGCCCCCAAAATCTGCAACCAAAACTACTTTTTCGTTTTTAATGTTCTTTTTAAACTCGTAAGCTGCCGCCACAGGTTCTGGGCAAAACTGAATATTTTTAAATCCAGCTACCTTCGCTGCTCGCTCTAATCGGTACTGAGCAAACTGATCGTCACTATCGTCTTGAGAAAATCTTGCGGGCCGTCCCAATAAAACGGTGTCCACCTCTTGATTAAAATGGGAATTTGCCCGCCGCCTCATCTCGCCCAAAAAATATCCGATAATGTCTTCGAGATTCATGGGACGCTCTTCGACAAAGGTACCAATAAAACTTCGGACCGGAAGAAATTTTTTGATTGAACGGATTAAACGCCCCTCCATGTCATGTTTGGCAAATTCGCTAATGGCTTGGGAGCCGTAATAACATTTCGTGCGATTGGGAAAATAAAGGAGGCTCCTCAAAATAGAGGGGTCCCGTGCATCGGGGTCGAGAGCAATAGGCGGGTAAAGAGTGGCTCCGTCCACTGCACCTAAAAGCGAATTGGTCGTTCCAAAATCAATCGCGTAGATCATGATGTTAAAACATGATTTTTGCTTCAACCACGGAAAGGCCCTTTTTAATTGAGGCCTCGATTATTTCTGGGTTTACTCGGCCACTCGGCAGCAAGTAATCTGATTTACCAAGCTGATCCTTAAATTCTTTCTTTTCCTTTTTAACTTCAAAGGAAGCTGCCGTTGGATCAATTTTTTTGACCTGAAACGTAAATATTACATGTAGGGTTTCGCCCTCATATCTAAAATTAGCGATCAACTGCTCGAGCGTGACAAAATTTTTGGAGGAGGGGGGGGCTAGTTTGGCCTCCACCCCATATTTTCCAGCTTTCTCACCCTTGCGAACAAAACGAAACTGAGTTGAAAGCGTATTTAAAAATTCCTGTATCACAAACTCAGGTTGAATGTTGGCTTGAAGCTGGCCTAATTGCTTTGGATCCTCACCGGATCCGTAGAGCAAAAACAAACTTGAAGATGCATCCGAAATGGGGCAGTTGCGATCTGTTTTAAACTTCCATTCTAAGGAATATTCCTTTTCCGGAATCAAATTTTCGCTGGTTTTTAATGGAGCCGTTTCTATCGCTTTAAAAGCATGCTCGGATTTGGCCCGTACCTTTTTTAACTCACCCAGCGCGAGTTGAACTTGAATTGAATTTAAAGACACCGGAGCTGCGCCCCGATTTTTTACAATCAACCGTCCCTGGATAAAATCTCCCTGCTTCCAGGTTTCTCCATCCACATGAAGTTGAAATTCGAGCGGATACTTAAAAAAAATCCCTTTCACTTTTTACCCCTTCTCAATTCACGTTATTAAAGCACGATATACCATTTGAACGGCGAGAACAGAAATTACCACTTTAAAGACTCGAATAAAGAGTTTTTCTGGAATTTTTCCGAGGAGATGCTTGCCCAAGTAATTTCCTATCGCCACCGCCAACACCATACCGACAAAAAGAGAAAAATACGTTCCAAGCTCAAATCCTAAATAGATAAAAACTGAAACCTTTAATGCGTGGACAGTGGCCTGGCACGCGGCCTTGGTAACCACCAATCTCTCTTTTGCAAGACCTTCACGGATAAAAAATGGCGCAATAAGTGGCCCAACAGCACCAATCACAAGGGATAAAAATGTAGTTGCTGCACCCAGATAAATAAATTTTCCACGTACTTTAGGGCTTTTTTTAAACTCAGGAATCCAGGTCATTACCAGTATGAAGATCCCAAGTAACAATTTATATTCGCCCTCAGGGAGCCTGACCACTACCCGCGACCCCACTGCCGCCCCAAAAAGTGATCCTAAAATAAAAAGTCTAACTATCTTTCTATCAATTACATTGAAGTTAAGGGTCACACGCGCAAGATTACTCGCTAGCTGCACCATTCCATGGAGGGGAATCAGGACAGTTGCTGGAAAGTGGGGAGCCATAAAGGTCAAAAGTAAGATTCCGCCCGCAACACCTATGGTCCCAGAAACCACAGATGTCAAAAAAGCGGCGAGGAGCATGAGCCAGTGGTTTTCAAAATAAAAATTAAGTGACGTGATCATTTGACTCGGTTTTCAATTTTTATTTGCTAGCGTTCATTTAAACTTGTTTCATAATAAGTAATCACTTTAAGGAAAGATGAATATGAAAAAACGACTACTGATCGCACTGGTCCCCGTATTGGCTCTAAGCCTCGTCGGCTGGAAGCCTAATATTAAGTTAAATCTCGGTAACCTCGGCAAGAAAAAAGAACAGCCTTCGGCCGGAGCCCCGACTACATCTGCTGCAGCACTCGCCGGAGAATCATGTAATGCGACGCAAGGTATCAGCCTTTGTTATGTCTTTAGCGGAGCAAAAAATAAAGAAGAGAAAACTAAAAAGGGAAATCAAATGGCGTGCAAGCTTTTTAAGGGCTCTTATACAGGTAACAATACGTGCCCAACCGGAGCCCTAGGCCGCTGCACGATTTTAGGAGGCGCGCCCGGCGAATACACCCTTATATATTACCCAGGTAAATTTAACGCGTCTAAAGCACAGTCTGATTGTCAAAACCCTAAGAGTGGAATTCATATTCAAGGAGCAGGAGTTTGGGTGGCTGGGTCTTGATTAAAATATATCGATTGTTTCTATTTACCGCTCTTATCACAGTGTTCGCCCCCCGTGTTTTCGCTTTTGAGAAGGCGATTTTTGCTGGGGGGTGTTTTTGGTGCATGCAACCGCCGTTTGATCGAGCTCCGGGTGTGATTTCAACTCGTGTCGGTTATACCGGCGGAGAAAAAGCAAATCCCACTTACGAAGAGGTTTCTGGTGGTACCACCGGACATGCTGAAGCGATCGAAATCACTTTCGAGCCTACCCAAATCAGTTATCGCGAGCTACTCAGTATTTTTTGGCATAATACTGACCCACTCACTCGCATGGCCCAGTTTTGCGATCATGGGGATCAGTACCGAACGGGAATTTTTTACTTGGACGAAAAACAAAAGACCGCGGCGATTGAATCCAAAACAGGGCTCGAAAAATCTAAAAAATTTAAATCACCGATTATTACAGAAATCGCAAAAGCGGGAGCATTCTATCCCGCCGAAGATTACCATCAGGGCTATTACAAAAAAAATCCGATTCGATACAAATTTTACCGCTTTAACTGCGGTCGAGATAAACGATTGAAAGAACTTTGGGGCAAAGAGGCTCCGGATCACTAATTTTTACCTCTACGGAAACACCCTGCGTGGAGCTGGCGGGTGGCGCCGGATGATACATTATATGACTGCTTTTTTCGCTTTAAAATGGGGTGAGCCTAGAGCAATCTACCAGCCGTATCCGATGCTAAACGAAGCAGAGTTTGAAATGAGCCTGATCCCATCAATGACAAGATCTAGACTTGCAAGGTCAACAGAAAGCGACGCGCTTTTGCCCCGATTAAAACTTCGTGTGAGATTCAAGCCAAACGCGACTTCGCGATTAGAAAAAGTCAAAAGTGAGAAGCCTTTTCCAACGGGTGAAAACTTAAAGTAGGCCCCGAGGGAGTCGCGGCTCCCAATCAGCCGTTTAACCACAGGGAAAATCTGTGGACCCATTAGATTTTCAAAACCAAATTGATTACCAGTCACAAACGTTGTCGTGTAATAAAAGCCAGCCATGATTGTCGCGCGCCAGGGCAGCTTTACAAATGGCAGCGCATATCCCAGCCTGGAGTTTACGCCCAAAAACCGCATACCTACTCCAGGCTGATCACTCAACAAAGACGCCAAGGTATAATAAGCGGTGCCCCCAAGCTCCCAGTTGGGCGGAAAGATAAAATGATTATAGCTCAACTTAAGAGTGATCGCCTTTTGCGAAAAATTTTGTTGAAAGGATTCACGGTAATTTAAAATGCTCAACCCGGTTGAGGCCGATATAAAATGTTTTTTTCCTTTATACCTCTTAAACTCATCCCACTTATTTTGCCAAAGAGGGTAGCTGATTTCGACGTCTTGGGTGCTCACGGCTCCCAAGACGTCAATGATCGTGACAACTATCGTAGTTTTAGGGCCCGACAATAAAGCCTTGAAGTTAAACTCCCCATTGGGCCCCAATTTTATAAGCTGGTTATCATAGAGTAAATTTGAGTCTTCTTGCGTAAACAAACCGTCTAAACTGGCAAAAATTCTCAGTTCTTCGCGGGTTTCTTGAAGTTCAAACTTCGGTAGGCCCCAGGTTAATCCTTCAATTTTTTTTAATTCCTTAATCGCTGGTTGCAGTTCCTCTGCCTTTTTATTTCCTGGGGCAACGGCTAAAGGGGATTCGGCCGCAAACGCGAAAACACTGAGCGAACTCAATATAAAAATAAGAACTATTTTCGGCATGTAGTGACTTACTCTACTCCTAATAGCTCAACGTCAAAAAGCAACGTTGCGCCGGGTGGAATCACGTCGCCAGCCCCTTTTTCACCGTACGCGAGAGGCGACGGAATAGTGAGTTTTCTCTTTCCACCGACTTTCATACCGAGCACACCCAAATCCCAGCCTTTAATCACGCGACCGGTTCCGAGCGGAAACTTAAAGGGCTGATTACGTTTGACCGAAGAATCAAACTCTCTGCCGTTGGTAAGAGTTCCAACATAATGAACCAGCACGGTTTTTCCTTCGACAGCAACTGCTCCGGAGCCGACTTTGACATCTTCGATTCCAAGACCGCTTTCGTCAAATTTTGCCGGGACAGATTGAAACGACGGGCCCCGAATGTAAAA
>CAYJBA010000072.1:0-5969 GCA_964367865.1 uncultured Bacteriovoracaceae bacterium
AAAAGGCTTTAAGCAGGCCAAAGTACTTGGAAAATTTTTTAAGAGCCGGTTTTCAGCTCGGAAGCCTGTGCTTTTCAGCAGCCCCAAAAAGCGGTGTTACGAGACTTTATTTTCGATTTCTAAAAAATCCGGCAGCGAGATCAAAATGCTCGCCTGTTTAGACGAGGGCGGGGATCTTGACGCTAAAATCGCTGAATTTTTCACTACGTTTTCTGAACTCAAGGAAAATTTAATTGTAATTTGCTCGCATGGAGATTGGATTCCTGAATTTATTAGATCTCAATTGGGTTTCCAGGTGGAGCTATCTAAAGCCGGATGGATCGAACTTATCGAAAGCCGGTCTAAATTTGAAGTGAGTTGGATTGTTCAAAAACCCGATCAGTTAAATTGACATTTCTAAAGCACGGCCAAACAGGTCTTCAAATAATTTTTTAGAGCGATCGATGTATACAGATTCAAGACCAGAAGTGCTTTTTGAATCCAAGCGGATTTTCACTTTACCGCGTTGAATCTGGACTCTCTTAAATTTACTGCTTCGGTAAGATGCTGAGTCCAGCGCATAGAGGATTCGAATCATGGCAAGAAGCTTTAAAAATACGTTTTTTCCCACCAGATCGCTGTCAAAATCCAAATCCTTTTTTTCTACTTTCTGAGACGAAGAAAAAAGGCAAAGCTTAGCAATGACGTCAGACTCCCAGTCTTCGAGAGAGGGGAGATCCGCATTTTTTACGATGTAGTAGCTATGGAGCTCGCTATTGAAATGGCTGATCCGTTTTCCTGATTCGATGAGCACGGTTGCAGCTTGAAGATAAGCTTTCCACTGCGGTTTGAGATGGTGGAGATTTCTGAGACCGTCAAATAAATTGCTCGAAAGGTCAATCAAAAGATCGATGTGTTTGGAATGGGCCCCGAATGCAATCGCCTTTTTGCGCACCTCCGGAAAGTGAAGGCCAATATGGGAGGAGGCATTTTTTCCTAAGAGTTTTAATTCCTCATGTAAAATGCCATCTCTCAAAGAGTAATTAGTCGGTCTGATCTGCTTGGCCCCGAGACTCCTCATACACTCCTCAAGCAAAATAGCGCCCGATAAAATCATGTCTACGCGTCTGGCTTCGATTTCAGGAAGCCCAAGGAGTTCAGTCGTTGTCATTTTGCACATGTCCGAGACGAGCTGACTGAGGTTTCCTTTGGTAAATTCCTGATTATATCCTTTTCTAACTATTTTTTCGAGCGCCCGGATCGTTCCGCTCGACCCGAGAATCAAAGGGACATTGGACAAGTGATGCTTCTTAAATTGTTCTTCAAGGGTTTTTCTAATAAATTTTCTGAGAGAATCCACTCCTTTGCTGCTGGGAGGGATGCGTTTTAAAAAAAGTTGTTGTAACCTGGCGGTGCCCAATTCGAAGCTATGGCTAAAAAGAATTTTTTTAGGGGAGCAAACGCTGATTTCGGTGCTGCCGCCGCCGATATCCACAAGAGCAAAACGCCTCGGTAATTTGCGTTCATTATTGAGGACGCCCACGGCAATGAGATCCGCTTCGGCCCGCCCGGAGATGACTCGAATACGGATTCCTGTGCGCTTTTTAATTTTTTCCAGGAGCGAATTGCGGTCTGAAGCTTCGCGAAGCGCGCTGGTTGCGAATGCAACGATCTTACGCGCTCTCATATATTGAGCGGCTTCTTTAAATCGATCGAAGGCATGCAGGGTTCTAGTCACTGCGCCTTTATTTAATTTACCGGTAAGAAATAGATCCTGCCCTAGGCGAATCATCAATTTTTCACGGTGAATCAGTCTTAGTTTTTTTGCCCCATCGATTTGATGAACATCAAATCGCACAGAGTTGGTGCCTAAATCGATAATTGCGATACGCATTTCAGTGATTCGCCTTCCCATCACTATAAGGGCAAGGTCTAGGAGTCGCAAGAATTCTGAAAGTTTTTGCAAACCTCGAAATTGGGGTTCATTGTGGGGTCGGCATTCTTATGGGTCGAAATCAGATCTTTGAGGAGTTGATACGACGGCTGAGGAACCCGCTCAAAAGTATCAAAATTGACGCGAATGAGCCCAAAACGAGGACCGTACCCTTTGATCCACTCAAAATTGTCCATCAGTGACCAATAATAATATCCACGGACATCGAAATTTTTTTCTGTTCTGAGCCTTGCGATTTCCTTGAGATGCGAACAAAGGTAGCTGGCTCGATGCGAATCCTCGTGGTCTGCAATTCCATTTTCAGTGACATAGAGGGGGAGACCGTAGCCTGAAGCCATGCGGAGCACTCGCTCTAGCCCCCCGGGATGAATCGCCCAACCCACGTCTGAAGCGGGCTCTTTTTTTCTAGCGAAAGCCAACCCAAACGGTAATTCGGCTGGATGCTCTTTGGCAGCGTCACGGGGACGCCACTGAACGTACGCCTTTGTATAATAGTTTACGCCGATAAAATCGGCGGTTTTTCTGCCCAAAGCCTCGTGGACAACGGGTCCTTTAGGAATCAATCCTGGCACACTAAACGGAGGTGAAATACCACAAACCGCATCTAACCAAGAGCGGTTATAAAATCGCCAAAAAAGTTTACTTAGAAGCTGCTCAGCCGGGTGCCAGGGGCGATCCGCTCTAAAATCGAGCATGTTGTGGGCGATTCCCACTTGCAGGGGATGGTGCCTCCACGGGCCCGCCCGATCAGTAATCTCTTGATGAAGAACGTCGTAGGCGCCGACATGACATTTCAAAAGATTTGCCAATGCCTGGGAGGCCAAAATAGGGGAGTAGCGTGCAGGAGGCATAAAACGCGCAAGATAACCGCCTGCGACTAAAACCATGGGTTCGTTCAGTGTGCACCAAAGAGGTACTCTTGAGCCCAGACGCCTTGCTACTTGGCGGGTCATTTTAATGAATAATTCGGGCGAGCGACGAGATGTAAATCCCCCTTGCTCAGTAAACCAAAGAGGCGACGTAAAGTGATGAAGCGTCAGCATGGGCAGAAGCTTTAATCTCTCGCATTCTGCGATGAGCGCCTCGTACCACTCAAAGGCTTCAGAATCCCAGTAACCCTCCTGCGGCTCAAGTCGCGACCATTCGATCGAAAATCTGTAGCTATTGAGTCCAAGATCGGCTGCTAGTCTCAGGTCCTCCTTAAAAAGGTTCCAATGGTTGGTCGCTTTGCCCGAGCGAACGCCGCCTTCGATATTTCCTTCTTCTTCCCACTTCCACCAATCGTTTTTTTTATTGTCGCCTTCAATTTGGTGACTGCTCGTTGCGGCTCCCCATAAAAAAGGAGAGTCTTTCGTGTTTTTCATCGGGGCCTAAGTTTCGTTCGTTCGTGATTCTAAAAGTCCACCGGCCTTAAGCGTAAACTGATTTCCCCGCCATGCCACTTGATTTCCGCTCGCAGTGTGAAGCCAAAGGGGAAGAGCAAGAAGCTCACGGATCAACCAGATCGGAGCAAAGGCGTAAGGAGAGCTTTTTTCAAGCCTACGTGCGATTAAGTAATCACTGGTAGCCCAGATCAAAAGATGTATGGCCATAAAGGCTGAAAAAGTGAGACCTGTGAGTGAAGAAAATGCCGCTGAGCCAACGAGGCCTGAAGCAAAACAACCCAGCCAAGGTTCGATTGCGAAAGCCAAAGGAGCTTGGGTTTTGCGGATGCGTCCCCACCTGACGTGACGATTCCAAAATTGACGAACTCCGTGATTTCCAATGATCTGTCTTACAGGATCTTTTGCGATTACGACCTTTAGCCCCAGATGTTGTATCGCCTCACCGAACATGAAATCTTCGGCGAGATATCGGCCCAGGACTTTGATCCCACCGAAACGCTCGGCGACCGATTTCATAAAGAGCATGGATTTGCCGGTGGCGCATTGCTTTCCGGCGGCGTCGGCGATTAACATTCCTCGAGCATAAAAACTATTTAGAAATGTTCGTTCCAGTTTTCCGCCTAATCCTTGGGCATGGGTTCCTGTCACGAGTGAAGTCACTAATCCCACGGCGGGGTCCAGGTGAGCGACAAGACGCTTGAGGTAGTCGCGCGATACGCGAACGTTGCTATCACTGATGAGCAATAGGGGATAGCGCGAGGATTCGTAGCTTCGAACCAGATTATTGACTTTGGGGTTTACACCCGTATGGACTTCACCGCAGATCAGTCTTGCTTTAACTTGAGGGTATTTTGCGATGAGATCGTTGATGAGTCCGGTAGCGGGATCCTGTGGGTTGGCTACTGAGAAAATAATCTCAAATGCGGGATACTCGAGATTAAAAAAACTCTCTAGATTTTCGCGCAAGCCCGGATCCGTCCCCTTAAGGGGCTTCAAGATAGAAACCGGATAAAGTGAAAAGGGTGCGTCTAGGTAAGGCGGCGGTTCACTTAAGTGTCTTAGGAACAATCCAGTTCCTAATATCGTGACCAGAATTGCCGTCACCCACAGCGCGCAGGCGATCGAGATCCAAATAATGTCTAAGTTCATTTTCGACTTCCTCTTGATAGTAACGAAAGCTGAGTTTTTGTTTTCGGATGGCTTCCAATATGGCCTCCGGATGCTTTTCACAGTGAAATACTGTTTTCCATGCATTGATCTGGCTAAAACTATGAAGGTCACTCGTCGCCAATAGCGGCAAACCGCTTTTCATGACCTCATCGAAGAAATGGGGCCCGCTCGCGACCTCCCACGCATCGAGATACTTTTTAAGCTCTTCGCGGCGATCCCAAAGATGGTAAGTTTGCTTTTCAATTTTTCTTGTCGGAACCGGATGTGCAGCCACGGCGAGCGCGCCTTGGTTTCTAATGTTCTTGCAAATATCCACAATTTCGCCTTCTGCAGAAACGAATTGGTCAACCCCAAGACCTAAGATATGGGCAGACCGATGGTTTGAAAGCGAGTTTTTGGTGATTTCGTAACCCGGAATCACCACCATTTTATAGAGTCGCCAAGCACGCTCCGCTTCTGATTTTAAGATCTCAAGATAAAGAGGAAACGTCGCGGGCGTCAAAGTTTTGTTCAGGTAGGTTGCCGCTTTACCCAAAAAGGTGTTGGTTTCGCAGAGATGGTCTGTAATCGCTATTACCCCAAAACCACGTTTGCCGTAAAAGTCGACAATCTCCGGTATCGTATGCTTTCCGTCGCTGAAGCTTGAGTGGATGTGTAAGTCTCCTAAGATCATGCTCTAATTATCGGGTATTTTGCCGAAAAGGTGCGTCAAGCTTCGGTTAGGATAGGGTTAGTATCAGTATCAGAACCAATTCCTAACGAAACCGTAACGCGAACCAATTGTGAAAGCAGCAATATGGCCTTAACATTTAAGTATGACAAACTCACACCTAATAAATTCGACTTATGTAAAAACTCGAATGGCTGGATGGTATTTTGTTCTTTTCGCGCTATTTCCAGGATTTTATTCGCCACTTTTAAATGCAGATTCAAAAATAACAACCTGGAAAGCCATGGGGAGCAGGTGGGCGATTGAGTCAGACGCCAAAGGAAAGCCTGTTCAGATCCTCGATCTTTCACAACCAGATTTATTGGCTGAGAGAAGTATAGGAAAGATTGCCACTCAGATTGATTTACCTTCGGTTAAAAAGTTACTTCTCGCAGCCTCAGTATCTGAGGGCGATGCGAAGATTGCTCAAGAGGCGATTCAATTCATAGACGACGCAGGCATACGGGCAGTTTCTGAGTCAGTAATTCCAAAGGGCTGGTGGAATTCGGTTCTTTGGAACAATCTGTCCATCGCTAGCCAGGAGGAGGGGCCCCGGTCTTTTAAGTTGAGCGATATTAATTGGATCGCTTTATCCAGTTCGCCCGTTCTGGCTGAGGCACAAATCCAGGAGATCGATAAAAAATTTGGACATCTTACAGGATTGGGTATTAAATTTTTCGATGCTTTTAGATTTGAAGAAAAACCAGATGGCGGCTACGAGCTTTTTTTTAATCCCGGAATTTCTGGGATCCGCACGCTCGGGAAAAAAATG
>CAYJBA010000072.1:5979-9789 GCA_964367865.1 uncultured Bacteriovoracaceae bacterium
ATGGGTTTTGGGAGTCTGTCGAACTTGAGTTGTTAAGCAAAGCGATAGGACAGTTACTGAATTTAATCCCGGTGCCTGTGGTAGGAGCGTTGCTCTCAACAGCATCTGACCGGTTTTTTCATTCGCTCGATATGCTTTATATGTCACGCCAAGAAATGGCTCTTGAAATGCTTGCACAAACAACGGAAAGTTCTGACCAAGGCCCATGGTCTACTCTGACCCAACCGCAGCAAGAAGATGCAATCGAATATATCAAATGGTCAGAAACGTCGATCTTAGGCGCATTGAAATGGATTTTTAAAAGCCCTCTCTCACAATTTCGAGATGACTTGAGTTTCGAAAGAGAAAAATCGATTGAAAATTTTAAGTGGTTCGCGAGTCAATATTCTGCTTTAAACTATGTTTTTCAGCCTCTCAATTCGCGATTCCTACTGGCGCGGTCTGAAAAGCAGGCCGGCATTTTTCTAATGGGTACAATCCCCTTTAATTTTTACGGAGTCATTACGTCTCCAGATGAATCGGGCCCTCCTCAGGCTTTAGACGAACTGAACACCGGAGCCATTACAAAACAGCGCAAGTGGTTTGAAGTTCTGGCTGCGACTGTTATTTTTTCGGCTGAGTTGATTCCAAATGGCGGGATTTTAAAGGGCGCATTTAAGAAATTAGTCGAAAGAAATGTGAATCGGATTAAGCATTGGGAGTCCAGGCTTCTGGGACACTTCAAAGAGCGTGAGGCAAATGGAGAGAATTGGAAATCTCAGATCCGCGAACTTGAATCTCAGCGCGTAAATCCGCTTGATATTACCGACTCTGAGGTCGAGAGTTTGATCCGGAGCCGCAAGCAGGCTCTTGGGATTTAGGCCCTAAAACCAAGTTATTTGCCGAGAACGCAGTTAAACTCTGCGTCGCTTGAGAGCGCGATTGAGGGTTTTGTCGCTATATTGTTTTCTGAAGCTTTAATGCGTGCCGTAGTCTCACCACTCTTTTGTGTCGTGTATTGAATTTCGACAACAAGTCCAGGTGCGACTTGATTTAGGACAGAAAAAACGACCTGGCCTGTAAGATTTCCTGATTGAGATCCATCGTTCAGATCGGCCTTTTCACTTGAATTGACTAAAAAGGTAGCGCCCGCGCAGTATTCGTTTCTATTATCATTATTGTTGAGATCGACAGCAATGGGGCTTTGACAGGCCAAAAATAGGGCCTCGCTCATTACAATGATCTGACGAGTTTCAGCGTCTATATAACGAGAACATTTAAGCGAACTCGCAGATGCGGGATGCGCGATTGTCAGTGTCGCGCTCATCAATAAAAGTCCAGAAATCACTCGATTTTTTGTTTTCATATGGGGGTCTACTACTCGGAATAATGCAGTATGTCAATTAACTTCTGAATTCGACCACTTTGAGT
Source organism: uncultured Bacteriovoracaceae bacterium (assembly GCA_964367865.1). Lineage (GTDB taxonomy): Bacteria > Bdellovibrionota > UBA1018 > UBA1018 > UBA1018 > CAYJBA01. The sequence continues at coordinate 7,390 of CAYJBA010000072.1, forward strand.
CGCGCCACTTTTGGTAGATGTTATAGATTTCATTAAGTTCTTATGCTCTAGTCTCAACTCCTTTGAAACCAGGGGGGCTGCAATGACTTACAAGTTAAAGTCTGGACTTATTTACATTCTTTGCCTGAGTATTTTTAGCTCAGGATTTTTGGTGCCAATAGCACGAGCCGAAGGAGAGGGAAGCCTCGTCATTGAAACTTTAGATCCTGCGACCGGAAAGCCCATTCCATCGAGCCTGCTAAAACCAGGAATGAAGGTTAAATTGGCGGTCCACGCCTTTGATGCCGCAGGCAATGCCGTTTCGTGCACCCCTAAGTTTGAGCCTCAACAAGGCGTGAGTGGGCAACAAATTCAAAGTATAGATGATGCTAGTGGAGTTATGGAAATGGGCTCGGGCTTTGGAACGGCAGAAGTGAAGGCCCACTGCGCTGAGTTTCCCGAGATTAAATCTAAAATGATGGTGACCAATAATACTCTAAAATCCATAAGGCCCAGTGTTTTCGATGCGCAACCCGAAGCGGCCCCTGCAGCTGCACCGGCAGCTAACGGTGGTGCAGTTTTATTGGGCATTGTTGGCGCTGCCGCAGTCGTAGGTTTGGTTGTTCTGGCAATGAAACCTAAATTTCCGTGTGCCACGGGTCAACGCTACTGCAAAGATGATGATAGTTGCTGTCCAGGGGATAAGACAATGCTTTGCGAAACACCTGCGAGCGTCAGGGGCTGCTACACCGATACGTTTGCGGTTCCGTATCCCACGTGCACCAGAAAAGTGTTTTGTAGTCTTGAGGGTGAGTGATCGTCTTTGAAAGATTTTATTTTTTTTCTTACTTTATGGGTTGTTTTACCCGTTAATCATGCGATTGCGGTTGTCGAAAATGAGTCCTCTGCAGTTCGACTCACACTTTCGGAGGCTATTCAGATGGGCCTTACCCATAACAGAAACGTAGCGGCGTCTCGATTATTGGCCGATGCGGAAATATTTTCAGTCAGCGCTGCAGAGAGCGAATTTAGCCTAAAAACGGTTCCTAGTCTGGCTGTTTCTAAGACAAGTTCTGAAGGCTTGACTGCCAACCAAAGCACGTTTCAGGGCAGCGTAGGAGTACAACTTAGAAAAAAATTTAATATCGGAATGGCGCTCTCGGCCGAACCCACTTATTACCAGATGATTGGGAGTGCGGATCATTCGTCGGCATTAAATCTGGTATTGCGTCAATCACTCCTCAAAGGTTTTGGATCTGAAATCAATTTGGATCGAGTTCACCGGGCTGAATTTGACGTTAAATTATCTAAGCAAAATGTGTCACAGACCAAAATCAATACGGTTCTCGAGGTAATTACGGCTTTTTACGAAGCTCTCAAGCAAAAGCAAATTGCTGAAATCAATAAATCGCTAGCTGAAAGACTGCGGCAGCATGTCGTTTTGATTGGAAAAAAAGAAAAACGGGGACTGACTGGCCCGATGGATACTTACCGTGCTTTGATTAGATCTAAAGACGCAGAAGAATCCGTCGCAAGATCAGAAAACGTTTATTTAAACTATTTAAGTAAACTCAAATGGCTGTTGAATTTAAGCGGCGGAGTTTCACTTGAGCTTGTACCTGAAAAACTACCCGAGCTTGATTTAACTCAGCCAGAAGAAGATGTAAAAAGGGCAAATGTCGAACTGATTCAGCTTCGAACACAAAAAGAAGAGGCGGTTCGCTTGGTTAGGGTAGCTGAGAACACAACCCTGCCTGATCTCCAGTTTCAGACAAATTATCGTGTACCCCTCATGGGGCCGCAACCTGACTCGCAGCAACGTTGGAGTATAGCGCTTCAAGGGTCGACTGATTTGTTTCGAGGCGAAGAGAAAAATAGTTTTGAGAGAGCCAAGATCAGAGCGGAGGCGTTGGAGGTAACTCTTCAGTTGAGAAGTAGTGACATCAATCGGCAAGTACAGCAAAGTCTTCTTTTTATCCACGCAGCCAAGGTGCGAATCGATTTAAGAAACGCTCAAATCAAAGAAGCCGAAGCAAAGCTTGCGCTGACAAAAGTAAAATTTGCGCATGATATGACTGATAACTTTGAACTGATTGAAACAGAGTCGGAGCTTCAACACGCACAAATTAGCCTATTAGAAACCAAAATGGAATATGCCTTAGGTATTTACAGCCTTAGGGCAATGACGGGACATATTCTCGACTCATTTTAGAAAGCGAGCTGGAGTGAAAAAAATGAAAATGTACTTTAAACCAAATGAAAAACAAAAAAAAGTCCTGCGCTACGGACTGATAGCCACGCTTCCCCTGATTGGGCTATTATCGTTTTTTCATGAAGCAGAGAGTGTTCCAGGCAATGCCTTTGTTTCAGTCGATGGAGTTCATATTGTTTTTTGGTAATCAGATTTCTCTGATAAATTTC
>CAYJBA010000073.1:0-9786 GCA_964367865.1 uncultured Bacteriovoracaceae bacterium
ATTGAGGAAAAAATACAATTGGAACCGTCACTCCCCCGAGAAGGCTGCTCATAAACCGGAACATCGCCAAGAGGTTCCAGATCGTATCCTGCCAAAATGCAACCATTTCAAGCATCACAGAGACAGAAAAATATAAATATCCCGCCACCACTGTCGCAACCGAACCCATAAGTATGCTAGTGGCCGAGATATTTTGATCCACCGGCAACCCCATTATTGAAACAGCTAGACCCAGGCAAAGGGCCAGTTGTAAAAATCCCAAAGTTTGTTGCGCTACCGTCGCGACATATTTATACCCAAGAAAAGGTAACGGATAAAGCAAGTATCTTGTTAAGCTTCCATCATAAATTTCTTGGGCTATGATTCCCTCGCCGGAAGCTCGCACAATGCGCTGAGCGGTCGCTCCGATCACGTAATAAAAAAGGATACCTCGAAACGTAAACCCCTCAAGAGCTATCACGCCTCTGGCTTCAAAAACCGCCCGCCAGAGAAAATAAGCGACCATGAGTTCTGAGATAATTCCTAAAATAAAATTAACCCAAAAGGCGACGCGGTAAGCAAACGCTTTTCGGAGTTCCATCGAAAATACGTGAACTGCCCACGACAAAGAGTTCACGCAGTACCTTCGCGCAAAAGTGCTTCGATAATATTGGCGATGTCTTCTTCTTCAATATTGAGATCATAGATCGGAAACATCTTGAGAAACGCGCCCGCTGCCTCCGGAACTTTTTCTTTCGCGCATTTGATTTTCATTCCCTCACCGGTAAGCTCAATCACTTGACCCAACTCCAGAGGGACTAGCACCTGCGTCGGATCAACGGTAGAATCACGATCAAATTTAATTGAAATCACTTTATGTTTTATAAATTTACTTTTCACTTTTTTAAGTGAGCCATCAAAAACAAACTGGCCCTCACGAATGATCACAATTCGTTCACATAGCTTTTCGATATCTTCCATATAATGCGAAGTTAAGATCATCGCGGGTTTAAACTCTGAGCGGTATTTTAAAATAAAATCACGTATCGCGCGTTGAGCGGTTAGATCCAAACCAATGGTGGGTTCATCCAAAAATACGACCTTAGGATGATGTAGTAATGCGGCGATGAGCTCCATCTTCATACGTTCGCCAAGGGAGAGCCTCCTCATTTGGATATTTAGCTCCTTTGCCACATTTAGGTGATGGGTCAAAAAGCTAAGCCGTTCTTTAAAATCCTTATCCGGAATCTGATAGATTTCTCTTAAGAGTAAAAAGCAATCTTCTGCGGGAAGATCCCACCAAAGCTGCGCCTTTTGACCCATAATGAGAGCGATCTGCTTTCTAAACGCATTGTTTCGCTCCCAGGGTGTAAAACCTAAAACTTGGGCGGTTCCCGAAGTTGGGTGAATGATTCCGGCCAATGCTTTTACCAGAGTGGTTTTTCCGGCACCGTTGGCCCCGACCAGGCCAACAATTTCGCCCGGCGAAACATTGAGTGAAACTCCCTTTAGGGCCTGCTTTTCTTGCCACTTTCTAAAAAAAAGCGCGCGGACAGAGCCTTTTAGCCCCGCACCTTTGGTATGAAATCGAAAGGTTTTTGTAAGCCCCTGTACCTGAATCATTCTTTAGCCGATTCCTATCCAGCATTTGAGATACCGCCCCTCAGGAAATGAACTCAACGTGGGATGATCAGGTCCAAGCCCACCTCTTGCGATCCATTTAATTAAGCGAGTGTTGCGCTGGGCAGCTTTATTTAACGTTTCAAGAAATTTTTCCTCGTCTAAAAGCGCCGAGCAAGAACATGAAACGATGGCACCGCCCGGCTTGAGTACTCGAATGGCCTGAGTGTTAAGCTGAAGATAGGCGTGGGTTCCTTGGGGCAAGTCTTTGCGCCCTTTGATCAATGCAGGGGGATCACTAATTACGACATCAAAGCTCTTAGACTCAAACTCTTCTAAATCCTTAAGAACGTCGCCTTTGAGGATTTGAACCTTTGCACCCTGAGCAGCTACGTTTTTTTTGGCAAAATCCAAAGCTTTCTGGGACGAATCGACCAAAAGAACTTCGCAGTCCATACCCGCTGCACTAAAAGTAGAAGCGAGCTGCGCACTCCACTGCCCCACATAACAACAAAGGTCGAGAATTCTAATTTTTCGCGAGTCAAAATGCTGAACTCGGCGAATCGCCGTTTCGATATTATGAGCCTGATCCAGAAAAAATCCCGTTTTCTGACCTCTTTCAAGATCGAGTGAAAACTTAAGGGCACCTTTTCCGCTCGCGCTTTTGATATCAATCTCAAGATTTGAAAGGGATTTTCCAGAAAGCGGTTTTACGACCTGGGGTTCTTGTTCCTTTAGTCCTTCGAGCTCTCTCACTCCCAAATCGTTGCGAATAACGACGGCCACCTTCGCCCAGTTTTCATGACCAACATAGTCCTCAAGGATTTCAATCCACGTAGGAATTAAACGATCCATCCCAGCGGTGCCGGCTTGAATGACAAAGATCTGATGTTCACCCGAGCGGTATCGATCCATAATAAGACCCGGAAGTTCGTCTGCTTCTCCAAAAACGAGTCGGTGTGAATAATCGGCGAGTCCAACTCGCTTTCTCAAATCGCCCGCTTTTCTAATCGCAGCGAGCATAAACTCCCTTGAATAGGGGTCCATTTCAGGATTGCGGGTCAAAGTCCGAAACGAAATCAAGGAGCTAGGATTTCCGTAACCCCGAGCTAGAAATTTTCCTCCCGGGTCCTGAAGTTCAATAGGAGCTCCGGGCTCTACGCCTTTAGGGCTTCCTTGAAGTTCGTTCGAATAAACCCAGGGATGACCCGAGCGAAACCGCCGATCAGCGCCTTTTTTGAATCTCCAGACTTTTGACATTTCGCGAACTTATACGAAATGCCGCATTGCTGCAAGAGCCTCGTTTTAAGCTAAAAAACCTTTCAATGAGGAGTATTTCGAAAGGCCCCGGTGGCCTCAGCTAAATTATCTTTCGGAAAATATCCTCGAATATCCTCCGGAAGCTGACTTGCGACATGCATGATCTCCGAATGACCAATCACGTCCTGAAAGGTCTCGAAAAACTTCTTTACGGTAGCTCTCGCTAGGTCAGCGTTAAGGGAAAACTTTTCAGTAAGACCCTGGATCATCTTATCGGCGCTAATCGACCTATCGGGTCCTGCGGGCAGATCCAGTAATCTATCTTGAATTCTCTTTGGAAGTTGAGCCACTAAATCAGCTGCCGAAGCGAAATGAAGGCGGCGAACGACATGACTCAGAAGAAAGCCCGCGATTTCACCTGCTAACTCAGAAGGAACGCCCAATTGGTCCGCCATTTTTTTATTAAAGCGAAATTCGGACTCATCCTTGCGCGCCTCAGAGCGCTCTTCGGACTTTTGACTTCGAACAAAAGCCCCAGGCGTCATCTGGCGTCGAATCTGCGTCTTGATGAGCTCGGCGGCTTGTATATCTGTAATCATCTTATTTGCGATGAGATCATCCAAAGTAATTATCCCAGAGCAACGGAGCCCACCGTTAAACGGCCTCACTACCGGAACACGTCGAATTCCAAACTCAACCATCATCTTTATAGCGAGATCAATATCTGCAGATTCGTGAATTGTAACTGGATCCGCCGTCATAATTTCAGAAAGAGGTGTTTTAAAAAGCAGGGGATCCTCACTCGAAAAATAACAAGCAATGTCCCGATCGGTAACGATTCCTATTATATGTCCCTTTTGATCTCCGACAATAATACTTCCAATGTCTCGGTCGTTCATGGCTCTAGCGGCCTGCCAAACCGGAGCATCATATGAAAGTATGACGATTTTTCGATTGGTGAATTGACTTACTTGTCTCATAAATTAAACCCCCTTTTTTAGGATGTTTGATGATTAATCTCTTAAGCACTTGCTGTGCCAATAATAAAATGATTTTCCTCGCTCATGAGACGTTTGGGTCCAGTAAAAAAGACTGCTGTGACAAAAAGCCTCAAGCGATGGCTATTCTGTCTTACAAAAGATGTGAAATGGCAGCTACGAAACGCATGGCCGAGCAGAGCAGTTTGAACTAGTATTTGACCATGGCCAACGCACTGACTCCAACTTTAAATTGGAAGGAGATATTCATACTGGGTAAGCAGATCGAAGAGCCTATCCGGGGACTCTACTTAGAGCGAATATTTATTCCTGCCCGCACCAGATTTTCAAATGGATTTCTCCTCGGTGAGATGGCATTAGGGTTTTCCGGAAAAAAAGCTCTCTCCGTTGTTTTTAGTTTAAGGCCATCCCATCCATACATCTATCTCACCCAACAAAAACTAAGGGTCGCAACCCAAGCATCGCGAACAGGTTTTGACCTTGCGCTCAGTAAATATTTAAAGGGAATGAAAATAGATTCGGTTGACGTAGCACTGCGTGAACGAGTAATTATTTTTTGGTTTGTGTCGGGCAAAAACTATTTAGGACTGGCACTTTCACTAATTCCAGCTAAGCCAGAAGCCTATTTGGTTGAAACTGTGTCTCGGGTTAAAACCATTCCTTGGAAAGTTATTTTAAGTAGTCGCGCACTCAAGAAAAATGAAAAAGCACCTGAGCAATATGAACCTCCGTCTGGAGAAAACGCCCCCGAATCCTTGAGTGCGAGAACTGATTTTTTTTTGAAGCCTGACTCACTTTCGAGAATCATCGAAGACTTTCTCAGCCAAGAGGCCTTTCATGCGAGAAAAGAGAGCTGCGAAAGGCTGATCAAAAAAGATTTGAAATTGACGACCACTCGCTTGAGGCAATCTCACACTGCAATGAAAGAGGCCTCCGAAGAAGCCGACTGGCAAAGATTTGGAGACTTACTTAAGGGGACCTTAGGTCAGTTAGAGGAGAGGCCCGTCATTTACGACGGGATGAGAGAAGTGTTAGACTTCGAAACAGGAGCGACCCTAAAAATCCCTTCTGATCCAAAGCTAAATGCAGTAGCTCAAGTTGAAAAATTTTTTACTATGGCCAAGAGAAAGGCAAAACGCATTTCTGAGGCTAAGGGACGTATCGCGGATTTTGAATCACGATTTCGAGAGTTAGAAGTATACCTCAATCGCATTAATAATTTAAAAGACTGGAGCGGTCTCGAGGAGATCGAACAGAAACTAGGTCTGACTTCATTATCCACGGGGAGTGTCAAAAGGCGACAAAACGCCTGGCCTGGAAAATCTTTTGTTTCAAAAGATGGACTCCCCATTTGGGTGGGACGGAGCAAAGACGAGAATCTAGAACTGACATTTAAATCAGCACGCGGAAACGATCTCTGGCTCCATTTGCGAGGTCGCCCCGGCGCGCATGTCATTGTTCAACTTCCACAAAACAAATCCGCCCCCCTAGAAACGCTCTTAGATGCAGCTGCACTTGTGATTCATTATAGCGGTGGCAGAGATTGGGGTAAAACCGAAGTAGATTATACCTATAAAAAATATGTAAAACGGATCAAAGACTCGACTGAAGTCAGTTACACGAACAACAAGACGCTGAACGTTGAAATCGATCAGCTTAGACTCAAGCGCCTCTTATCCGTTACTGACGAACAAAAATGAAACTACAAGTATTTGAGGGATAAGTCTGCTCTTCAGAGCGAGTTAATTTTTGAACTGAAACAAGCTTGTAGCCTTCAGTCACGTAATTTTGAACTTCGAAGTTCACGTCATCTAATGATGCTGTTCTGAGATCACAAGGAGCGGTAAAGTTTCTCATCCCAAGATGAGCCGAGGCTACTTCGCGATTTGCTTTTGAGGAGCAGGCTACGGTTCCCGCTGCCATAAGACTCAGCGAAAGACCTATGAGAATCCAAGAATTTTTATTTTTTCTAAACTTCTTCATAATTACCTTCGTCCACATCCACTCACGAACTACCCGAACCCTTAACGACCGCCCAGGGTACCAACCCCTACATAAGCACGAAGCGTGCCTGAGCTGGGACAGCGGATCTGTTGCATTTTTGGCTGATATCTTTAAGGAATTTGAGATAAATAATGCAGAATTCGTAAAAAATCTGAACAAAAAATAGACACATGAAAACGGAACACGAGCTTTCCTCTGATTCACTCTGTGTGAGGTCAGTTGTCTAGGCTAGGCAAAAAGTGCCTGTTTCTAAACCTCAAACTATTACCTAACATTATCATATGGGGCTTTCATTAAAACTAACCTTCTTGGTTTGCATCATGTGCGTACTCCCTTGTTTTGGTGCGCTGCAAGGATGCTCCTCTGGGGAGGCAAGTCCAGAAGATCCATCGGCTTCAGCTGACGCCGCGCCAGCTGAGACTCCGTTATCTCAAACTGACATTGCTCCCAACCCCAATGAGATACCTGCCGCAGATGCTGTACCTACGAATCCTACGCCTGATCTACAGTCACCCCCGGTTGCAAGCGAAGATTCAACTAAAACTCCTACATTGGCTTCAACAGAGTCAACACCGCCCCCAAAGAGGTCAAATCGAAAAAAGCGCGCACATAAAGTAAAGCCAGAAAATACTGAGGCTCCGCCAATACCTTTTGCAGAGAGTAATATTTCTCCGATGCCCATGCTCGAAGCTGCACCACCTCCGCAAATGCCGCAAACTGCACTGCCCATTCAGATGGAGTCTCCGCCTATTCAAAAACCCGGAGTGATTTCACCAGCTCCTCCACAACCTGTGCAGCAAGAGCGCCCAAGTGAAAACACGGTGCAAAAAATTGGTGATTTTGAAATGCCATTTTCTAGAGAAAAATTGTTTCTCGTCGCAGGTGGTCTACTTGTACTTGCGGGTGTTGGCTTTATGATGCGCAAGCCTGCATAAACGCACTCAAAAAAAACCTTGCCCCTTTAACTCCTCCTACATAGAATCGCTTCAAGCAAAGGAGATTCTCAATGAAAACTCTAACTCTGATGGGATTATTATTGTTTGTTATGTCCTCCGTGGCATTGGCTTCGGACCCGGTTGTTAAGCAAGTCAATTTCAACAAAGCCAAGAACTCAATCGCGGTTCAACTTGAAAACGGCGAAACCAAAAATTTTGAGGCAAAAGAGTGTGTGCTCAAATTAGATTCGACCGCAAAAATGCCAACTCTGATCAAAGGAACCCACCTTTATTACGTAGTGTTTCCGAATGTTGAATCACTAAAAGATACCTTGAACTGATTTTCGATGATTTGACCTGGCGTGGGAAGACCTGCGCCGGGTATTTTTATGTCCATTCCAAATTGGTTAGAAAAAACTCCAACCGGTATTCTTATAAAAACACTCGTTCAGCCCAAGGCTTCGAAAAGCGAAATCGTGGGGCCTCACGGAGAACCCCCTAGGCTCAAGATTCGCGTGGCGGCACCTCCCATAGATGGGGAAGCTAACGACGAACTGTTACGGTTTTTAAAAAAGACAGTAAGAATTCCTGGCGTTCGATTTGAATTGATTCGAGGTCAGAGTTCAAAACAAAAAGACATTTTATGCGTCGGTGCCGAGTTTCAAAGTCTTGTAAATTTTTTCATAATTAAATGAAATCAAAAAAACCCACTGATATCAAATGATAGACTCGTTGTGTTACTATATTGAATGCAATTTAATTGTGTTTGATCTAGTTCCGGGCTAAATCTCCCATCGCAGCGAACAGGAGATTTTATGTCTAATGGTACTGTCCTTTTAACTCATTTCGAATCAGTAGCTCCTCCGATTACCTTATCTCAGGACGAAGCTCTCGAATTTACGCTGCAAGCTCACCTCAAAACCCAACCCGGCCAAGCTGAGTTCTCTCGAAACTTTCCTCTTTGGATTCGTCGCTACGGCATTAAAAGCAAAGATATCGCCACTCGGTTATTTGAAAACATAGATCTCCCCCTTCAAGGTGCAGATATAGAGGAGCGCACTCTTTTTTTTTCGAGGCGAGGCAGAGAGGTATTTTCGCAACTCTATCCGAAGAAATCCACGCATCCCCAACACATAATCCACGTCACCTGTACAGGATATGTTTCGCCGAGTCCGGCTCAATGGTTGGTCAATGATCAAAACTGGAACGGAAAAACTAATATTACTCATTCCTACCATATGGGCTGCTACGCGGCTTTGCCGTCGGTACGCGTTGCCGAAGGCTTAATCAAGGCGAAAGAGCAGAGAGTCGATATCGTCCATACTGAAATGTGCGCACTTCATAATAACCCTCGCGATCATTCGCCCGAACAAATTGTAGTGCAGAGCCTTTTTGCCGACGGCCATATCAAGTATTCGGCGCTACCCTTAACAAATCAAAATTCTGGATTTGAAGTTCTGGGAATTTCTGAGCTGATCGTAAAGGATTCGCAAGAGGACATGACTTGGAGCCCAGCAAGTTGGGGAATGAAGATGTCCCTTTCGCGCGAAGTCCCCGCCAAAATTGCATCTAATTTACGGCCATTTTTAAAACAGCTTCTGGCGTCCTCTTCGTATTCTGTGGGGGAAGTGCTTAAGCACGCTGTTTTTGCGATACATCCTGGGGGACCTAAAATCATCGATTCGGTCCAGCAAGTCTTAGAGTTAAGCAACGAGCAGACCGAGGCGAGCAAAGAAATCTTACGCACTAGAGGAAACATGTCTTCGGCAACCCTCCCCCATGTTTGGAAAAAGCTCCTCGACGATTCGATTAAACACGATCAGCTTGTTGTCAGTTTAGCTTTTGGCCCCGGCCTAACGATCTTTGGATCAATATTTAAAGCGGTTTGACTGAAATTATGGATATGCGATGGTTTCTTACTCTTCCGTTTGCCGCACAAGGATTGGCAATGCTTTTTGATGAATTTTGGTTTCATCGGGCACGAAGCCTTCCGCGCTGGGAACGCATAGGCCATCCGATGGATTCCCTTTCCGTTCTTTTATGCTACTTTTTTATTTTCTTAAATAGTCCGACTTATTCAAACCTTTATATTTATATTGGACTTTGTTTGTTTTCGTGCATTTTAGTCACAAAAGATGAATTTGTTCATAAATTAGAATGTAATTCAGGAGAACTTTGGCTTCATTCGGTGCTTTTTATACTTCATCCAGTAGTTTTTGGGGCGGCTGGATTTATTTGGTTTTTAGAAGCTCCTATTCAAAGCCGTTTATTTAACCTCCTCATCGGGCAATCCTTTGTTATTTTAATTTTTTCTCTCTATCAAACTGTCTATTGGAATTTTTTATGGAAACCCACACTAAAATAAATAACGAAATTTACCATTCACTCGGGGAACGCTGGTATTCGGCATTTGATGACCCTGTCGCGTTGCTCCGAGCCCAGTCCGAGCTGCTTGCACCGTGGATTATACAGAAAATTGGAAGTCCAAGCTGTTGTACAATATTAGATATTGGCTGCGGCGGTGGCTTTATGAGTAATCGCTTTGCGAAAGCCGGCTTTGACGTTGATGCCATTGATCTTTCAGAGGACAGTCTCGCGATCGCTCGAAAGCATGATTCTACGGGAAAAGTTCGGTATACCCTCGCAGATGGGTATCACCTCCCCTTTTCGGACAGGGCCTTTAGGGTTGTAACCGCAATGGATTTTCTCGAACATGTTGAAGACCCAAAAGCGATTATTGCCGAAGTTTCTCGCGTATTAGCGCCCGGTGGATTATTTTTCTTTCATACTTTTAATCGCAATTTTCTCTCCCGCATCGTTGTGATTAAAATGGTCGAGCTCCTCGTCGCGAACACGCCTGACCATCTCCATATTTATCGGCTATTTATTAAACCTAGCGAATTGCGAGACTATTGCCATAGCCATGACCTTTCAATAATTGAAATGTCTGGAGTCCGCCCCAAGCTATCCACACTTTCTATTGGTGAAGA
>CAYJBA010000074.1:0-9743 GCA_964367865.1 uncultured Bacteriovoracaceae bacterium
TAGACAAGTCCGCTGTAAAAATCGACATTGGGCATCAGGCCCTTTTTTTCTTCCATCTGCTCTTGAATGCGAACCAGCATGCGATGATAGTCTTTAAGTCCGGCTTTTTCACAAATCTTTAAAGACATTTCCTTTAAAATTCGCGCACGCGGGTCTCCGTTTTTATAAACGCGATGCCCGATTCCCATTACTTTTTTCTTAGCGCTGACAGCATCATCGATAAAAGCATCTACCTTATCGTAGCTGCCAATTTCCTTGAGCATCAGCATCACTTGTTCGTTGGCGCCACCGTGCAGAGGGCCCTTAAGGGAGCCCAGAGCGCCCGTCACGGCGCTGTAGTAGTCGCTTGTGGTAGAAGCAACCACGCGAGCAGTAAACGTCGAAGCGTTGAGTTCATGGTCAGCGTGTAAAACAAGAGCAGTATCAAAAAGCTTTTCTTCTTCTGGGGTGGGCTCTTTTCCCCGGACCATATTTAAAAAATTCCAAGCCAGTGTCTTGCTTACATCTGGGTTGAGTGGCTTTTTTCCATCTTCGCAGCGAGAAAGTGCTGCGCAGATGGGACCAAATGCGCCAGTAAGTCGCGACGCTTTTGCCAAGACGCCCTCAGGTGTAATGTCCTCGGCTTTTGAATCAAGAAGGCCAAAATACGAAATTACTGTTCGAAGCTTGGCCATGGGATGAGCTTTGGTTTGTGCGACAGATTCAATGACAGGCAGCAATTCAGCGGGAAGTGTTAAACCCGAAGCTAGTTTAGATTTAAATTCTTTTAACTGAGCAGGATTAGGAAGGTTTTTGTTCCAAAGAAGATAGGTGGTTTCTTCGAAACCGCAATTCGACGCTAGATCATCAATCGTGTATCCACGGTAGAGAAGCGTTACATCAAAAATTGTGCTGATTTCGCTCGTGCAAGCAACAACGCCCTCAAGGCCTTTGTTCGCTGTTTTTGGGATTTGTAACATGGTGTCGTCCTTCGCCCTGGTTTAATGCGATCTTATATTCTTAGTATAAGCTAAATTTAAAATAGTCCAAGCAATTGAAAACCGATGACTTATTGTGCAAAACCAGTGCGCGTCATGAGTGGGTATTCATATGAGAATCATTTATAATAAATTTATTTTCTACACAGCTTGACTTCATTACGTCTGCCGACCTAAAAATTATTCACTCTGGGGGGAGCATTAGCTTGGCGAGTGGAAAAATCTTCATAGCGATTGCGGGCAACATTGGTACAGGTAAAACCACGCTAACGCACATGCTTTCTCAACAGTTTGGCTGGACACCTCATTTTGAGGCAGTAAAAGAAAACCCCTATCTTTCGGACTTTTATCGAGACATGGGGCGTTGGTCATTTCCGCTTCAGATTTTTTTCTTAAATAATCGATTTCGCGCCCATCAAGGCGTGACCCAGGGCACTCAAAGTTCGATTCAAGATCGCAGTATTTATGAGGATGCAAATATCTTTGCGCGCAATCTATATGAGCAAGGCAATATGGAAGAGCGCGATTATAAAAATTATTTAGAGCTCTACGAAGTAATGTGTCAATTTTTGACGCCGCCTGATCTCATTATTTATTTACGAAAGTCACTTCCGAAACTAAAAGAACGAATAATTTTGAGGGCTCGCGATTTTGAGAAAAATATTCCCGAAGAATATTTAAAGAATCTTAATCGCTACTATGACGATTGGATGGAGAACTACGATCTGGGTAAAAAGCTGATTATCGATAGCGACGAATTGGACTTTTTGAATAATCCCAGAGATTTTAAAATTATAACGAGCCGCATCCTAGCCAATCTAGATCAAAGGGACTTGTTTCTTGAGTCCAAGGCATACGCGCCAGCTCTTCTATAATCAACTAGAGCGTTATCCGCGCTTAATTACTCTAGTTTTGTTAATAAACTAAATTTCCTCAATAATTATCCGATGAGACTCCTAGGAATAGAAGTTTTCGGAGGAAAACAAAGATGCTTAAGCCAAGATATGTAGTTTTGGCGATTGTCCTAGGAATTTCGGTTGGGTTAAGTGCTTGTTCTTCGGGCGGAGAAGTTTCTCCCGCCGGAGATGAGATCCCACCCCTTGCTGATGCGGCTACGGACGCAGTTCCGGGAGCTTCAGATGTTCCAACGGATCCGACAACCCCGTTACCAGACTCGCCTGAAGGCGAGGCTGCTGCATTGAGTAAGCTAGAGGGTTCGCCACCGCCCGTTGATAGTGCAGCGGCCCCCCCCCCTCCTGCGGGAGAGCCAATCTCAGCAGCTCCTGGCGGAGAATTAGCAGCCGCTCCGGCTATACCTGCAGACGCTGGAACCGGTGGCTCTGAGACTTATTCGGTTCAATCAGGCGATACGCTGATGAAAATAGCATTTGAGACTTATGGCGACCTTTATAAATGGAAATCCATTTACGAAGCTAATCGCGACAAAATCTCTGATCCCAATCATGTTTCACCTGGAATTTCTCTTACTTTAGAAAAACCGTCGTCGCCTGTTGTAATTGACAGAAATGGCGAAAAATATTTTATTAAATCTGGTGACACACTTGGAACAATTTCTGACGATGTTTATGGGACACGAAAGAAATGGAAGCGCCTTTGGGAAAACAATAAACAACTCATTCAGGACCCAAACAAAATTTTTGCAGGCTTTTATCTTTACTACACTATGACGCCCGAAGATCGTGAAGAGGCCGATCGCAATAAGCAATTAAAGCAGGCCCCCATGGCCAGCGCGCCGGTGGATGATACCCGCATGCCCGCAGCGGTGATGCCCCCCGAAGGTGTGCCCCAAGCGGTAGCACCCATTCCGGGCGCTCCTCTGGGAACGAATTAATTTAGCTAATTTAAAAAATAGGATAAAAAAAGCCCCATCCTGATTAGGATGGGGCTTTTTTTATCTGTCTTATATCTGTCTTAAACGATTACTGAACTTTGTGAAATTTGTTCAGCTCAATCGTAACGTCCACCCCAAGAGGTGTGGGTTGAATCATTTTCAATGCGCCGTCCATGACGGTGTCTTGTGGGTTTGCCCAAAGCTCGATCTTTGCAACATCTTTTGTCTTTGCAACGATGTGGACGCACTGAAACTTACCAGCAGGGACCGTAATGCTGGTTACTTCTTGAGAAATAATTTCGATCTTATCGTCCGGAATCGCCTGGTCTTGGCCGTTCATTTTCATTTTCAAAATTTTTCCATCCGATTTACGAATGAGAACTTCCATCAGCTGTTTTTGTCCGAGGATAGAAATGTTTTCAGTCATCCAAATCGCCCCATTTTCTTCTGAAGTTATGGATTTTTCCATCGATCCTTTTCCAAAGGCACCCAGAGCCATGTCATAAGATGCCGAATCGCCAACTTTCCAGTTGATGAGGTCTAGAGCCCTAATATCATTTTGAAAAATCGCGAGTGCGATAGCAGAGGGCTGAATTTCAGCGGCGCGAGCGACCGGGGCAGATTGCGCCCCAAAAAGAGCGACCAACCCAGCGATGACTATAAGTTTTTTCATAATTATCTCCTTAGCTTCCGTGTTTATGGTTCACAACTTTCTTAACTACCTGTCCGTGGAAAAAAGGCGCCTATCTAGCCTACCCTCTTGATGTTCCAGTCGAAAAGATCGACGATAGACTATCGTATGAATCGTAGAATGCAATCAGGATTAACGAAATATTTAATGCTGCGCAGCTTATTTTTTTTATTAGGTGCTGCCTCGTGGAGTTGCGCGACGCCCGCACCCATCCCGATTGAAAAACCACATGAGCGAATCATTAGAGAACGTCGCGTTGGTAATGACCTTTCATCACAGTTAGAAGTAGAGTTAAAAATTAAGAAGGCTGAGGGAATAGAAAAATTTCTTTCTGAATTGGCGCTCAGGCTCGCAAGTTTCGATTCAGAATTGAAAGAGATAACAATCCAGGTAGTTGTAATTGATAGTTATCAAAAAAAATGGAAAAGTTTTTCTCTTCCCGGAGGTCGGATTTACCTTCCTTTGGGGTTACTAAAAAAAATAGAATACGATAACGAGGCGGCAGCGCTCGTTGCTTTTGAGCTTTCTCACCTGAAAAAAAGAA
Organism: uncultured Bacteriovoracaceae bacterium; assembly: GCA_964367865.1. Lineage (GTDB taxonomy): Bacteria > Bdellovibrionota > UBA1018 > UBA1018 > UBA1018 > CAYJBA01. The sequence continues at coordinate 4,065 of CAYJBA010000074.1, forward strand.
ATTTAGTCAAACGCCTTGAAGCAATCGAATCTGAGAAGCAGAGCGCCCGTACTTTGCCCAATCTTTTCGGATCGCAAGGCCTTTTTACTTACGATGATGAAACTCTGAGTATGACATCGGGGGGAGCCGTAGAGCTTTTGTACAGCGCCGGATTTGATTCGCGAGGGTTGGTATCGCTGCTGAAAAGATTTGAACAAAACGAAGCTCATTCACCCTTTGAAAAAGAGACATTGGAACATATGCTTGAACAAACGAGGTTAGAAATTGCTCAGAGAACGCCATTGCGAAACCCAATTGTGCGCACTCTGGATTTTCAGGTGTTCAAGAAGCAGCTCGCTAAAATTCGGGATTAAAAAGAGGTCCTATGACTGAAAAAGACGACGAGTTAGCAGAAGTAAAAAAATGGGTAAGCCGAAAACGCACTGTTGAAGAGTTGATTCGGCTCCCGGGAGATGCGAGCACGCGTTGTTACTATCGCCTTACAGCTCAGGGAAAAACATTTGTTGTTATGAAGATGGAGGCGTTTAATTCGGGCGAAACCAACTTTTTATCTGTTCAAAGACATCTTGCTGCCTCGGGTGTTGATGTGCCGGCGGTTTTAGATGTTTCACCTGAGCAAGGTCTTCTGCTTTTAGAGGACTTGAGCGACATGGTTTTGTTGCGTAGACTTCAGGATGTCGCAAGCGCGGATATAGAAAGACATCTTTACGAAAAAGTGATCGATTCACTCGTCCAGATGCAAGTCAGGGCCTCACCCGCACCCGCGAAAAAGTTACCGGATTTAGACGCTTTTCGACTGCGTTTTGATTGCGATAAGCTGATGTGGGAAGTTCGGTTTACGATGGAGCATTTTTACGACAAATATCTAAAGCGCGATATTAAACCGCAAGATAAGAAGCTAATCGAAGACTCGTTCATCGAAATTTGTAATTTTCTAGCAGAACAGCCCGCTGTTCTCACACACAGAGATTTTCACTCGAGAAATATCATGTGCTTGGGGGAGCGATTGGTCATGATCGATTTTCAGGATGCAAGGATGGGGCCCGCGCAGTACGATTTGGCATCCCTACTTAAGGACAGTTATTATCAGCTCGAGGACGTTCAGGTCGCTCGACTACTGGATTACTATATTGCCCGCTGGGAGGCTCAGTCCGGTCAAAGAGTTAATCGCGAACATTTTATGAAAGTATTTGATTTCATGTCCGTTCAAAGAAACTTTAAGGCGATTGGTAGCTTTGCTTCTTTTCTCAATCGGAGAGGAAATGCGACCTATTTAAAGTTCATAGGTAATACTTTCGAAAATATGCGCAGAACTTTGCTTAAGTATCCAAAATATTCTGGATTGAGAGAGGTTTTGTTCCATTACTACTACTTTTAATAAAAAAAAGGCTTACCCCATTCGATCCGCAATGCTCATGGCAGCGGGCTTGGGCACACGCATGCTGCCATTTACCCAGTTTTTGGCAAAACCGATTTTGCCGTTAATGGGAGTGCCCATCGCACAGTTTGCCTTGGATCAGCTCGCTGATGCAGGAGTAAAAAAAGTGGTCGCCAACATTCATCACCAAGCACAGGCAACTGGGGCCTTTTTACGCAGTCTCGACCTTCATGGGATGGAACTCATTTTAAGCGATGAATCTAAAATGCTTCTGGGTGGTGCGGGGGGTATAAAAAAGGCGCTCGAATTTTTAGGGGACAAGCCATTTTACCTCATGAATGCCGACGTCATAAGCGACGTTCGATTACAGCAGCTGGGCCGTTTTCATGAGACGGCAAACGAAAGATGGGGGGCGACCATTACATTTGCCTTGCATCCAGGAGTACCGCATCAGGATCAATACAGCGAATTTTGTTTAGACCGGGATCAAGGCCGAATAACAAGTCTGGGGAGGAAGGCTACGCACCGCCCATTTTGGACGGGTACTGCAGTGATTGATCCCGCCGCGCTTTTAAATGTTCCGCCGTCTGGGCCCGCAGATTTTGTTACGACGATTCTTGAGCCAGCTATTCAAAGCGGTACTGCGGCAGGGATTTTTGCTCCCTCAGACTGGTACGATATAGGTAGTCCACACCTCTGGTGGCATGCGCATTTGGATTTAATTAATAAGTTAGAAACGGGCAAATTGCCGCTCCTTTGGAGAAGACGGATTGAAAATGCGGCGACCCGATTGGCCGAAGGAGTGTGGACTACACATTTCTTTAAATCAAGCATGAGATCATCGGAGTGGGATTCCCCCTGTTTTTTGGGGCATATAAAAAATACGGATCGAAAATCACCCCGATTTCTCGGACCCTCCGCGGTTTACTATGGAGAAGCGATCCAAGATATAGCTTTTAAAAGTGGAATTGGATATTCTGGGGCGTGGGTAGATTTTAAAAAATCCTAGCCAATGAGCTTGAGAAGAGATTTCCAGTTTTTTCCAGGAGTGACCTGCGCAGGTGGCCCGAACTGAGTCGCGCCGGTCCATGGCCCACCTAACTCAATCCCCCGCAGAGCGAGAAACCCGAAATAGGCGAAAGCTTGTGCCTCAATCATTTGATTGTTCATCCCAACTTCAGAAAGTGTTTTCCATAGCACTTCGGGCATGCGTTTATTTAACTGTGAAACTATATAGCCGTTCTCTGCTCCCCCACCGCATAGATAAACTGAATGAAGGGGATGTCCCTTGCCTAATATAAACTTTTCATAAGCTGCAACAATGGACGCCACAGTCATTTCTGTCGCCGTCGCAACGAGATCCGCGCCTTTTACGCGAGTGAGCTTTTTAAATACCAAATAAGGAAATTGATTTCGGCCAGTTGATTTTGGGGGCCTTTTAGAAAAGTAAGGGTTTTTTAGGAATTTTTTTACGGCTTTTAAGTCCGGTTTGCCCGATTTTGCAAGTAACCCGCCGTGATCCATTTTCTTTTTTCCATGAGTGGCCTCTTGTGTCGCCTGGTCTATCCAAAATCCACCGGGTCCCGTGTCAAATGCAATCACTTCGCCTGAGGGTGAAAAATAACTCATGTTGCTTACGCCACCCATGTTGTGAATCGATATACCCCGTTCGACCCCGCCGAATCTTCTCGCTAAAAGGGAATGAAATTTTGGAACCAAGGGAGCACCTTGACCTCCTGATGCGATATCACCATGCCTAAAGCGAGAAATGACAGTCAGCCCTGTTGCTACTGCAATTCGTGATGGGTCGCCCATTTGTAACGTCAACGTATTTGAATCATGAGCTGGAAAATGCGCGACTGTTTGTCCATGATTTGCGATAGCATCGGGATGCTCATTTTGATTTTTCAATACTTTTGAAATCGCCGAGCCATACCAATCGCCCAGGTCTCGATCTAAAGTCAATACCGCCTCAATCGAGTGTTTGGCGCCTGGCTTTTGAAATCGGAGGACGGACTTTTTAAGTGATTTTGGGTAGGGGACCGATGCGTTCCATAGAACGCGCCAGGGTTCATTGATACCTGATAGCTCTAAAGAAGTTTCGTCGAGACGATCGCACGAGGTTCCTGTCTTCACCCCAATAACGCGGTTCATGTCTCTTCTTCGGAAGCTGTGCCCATAGCCATTTGTCGAACAACGGGTTCTGGGCGCTTAATGATAGCGTCAACTGGGCAGACGGCAAAGCACGCAGCGTGTTCAGCACAGGTATCGGCATCGATAAAAAACTGACTTTTGCCTTCTGAGATCGAACCCGTAGGGCATTCTTTTAGGCAGGCTTCACATCGCGTACATGCCTTTGTAATCATGTATGGCATGTTTAATAGTTTACGACTAACAGCCGCGCATTGACAAGTTCCTTGATTCACATGAAAATTTACCTGTGAGATTAATAGCTATTCCCACCCGGCTTCGCTTAGCGATCCTTTTTTTGTATTTCAGTGTACCGATTGCCTTTTTAGAGACCGTGGTTGCTAGTCGCGCTCCTTGGTGGCGATTGCCTCAGCAAAGCATTGCCATATGGTCCGGCGCCGCATTTTTAATCTGTGTGCCGCTCTCTATTTGGATCTTTCAGGGACGCTCTTGGGCGCTTGGATTGGTTCGTAGCTATGGAATCGCTTGGTGCCTTCTTACTGCCTGGATCGCCTATCGGTTTCGGCATCCCGCGCTTGGCTTTTTTACTGTTTTTTTGATTTGGTATTTTGGCGGTCTTTTGATCTGGCTTCGCAATGAACTGGACCGATCCTATTTTGACCCCCAAATGAAATGGTTTCAGGGTTTTCCTAAAGCGATTCCCGGACTCACATGCGAGATGGAATGGAATGGAAAAAAAGGTGACTTTCGGGTCAGTCGCATAGATAAAGAAGGTACGTTCCTTTTTTTTGATCAACATGCGTCTAAAAATCAAGTGGAGCTGGAACGGATGAAGTCAGGACAAGCTGCCGAGCTCGTTTTCAAATTTAGAGAGAGGCAGATCAAATGCCAGGGAGTTCCGGTTCGATCATTTGGAACTGGTGTTGGAGTGGGACTTCAGTTTTCGAAAGTGCTTCCAGATGCCCGAAAGGATCTTGGAGATTTTGTCGAACTGCTGAGAGGAGAAGGGTATGTTTAAAAAAACAGCATTTCATGCTCTAATTCTGCTCTTGGTGCTTTCATGCACCCGCTCTTCAGAGACGAGCGAGGATCCGAAACACCGTTTGAGTGATTACATTTCGAAAAGTTTCGCAATTAAAGCTACAGAAGATCGCCAGGAGCTATTAGGATTTCTAACGGGAGAGGCGAAAATCAGACTTTCTAACTGGAGTGATGACCAGTTTAGACAGGCCTTTATCGAGTCTAAACGCGAGTTTTTGAAATTATCGATACGCGAAATCAAGCCTGTTGCCAAAAACGAGACCAACATCACCTACGAAATCACCTATTTTCAAGGCAAAGACAAATCGATGAAAATTACCAATCGAAAACTCTGCCAACTGGTTTTAGAAAATGGAAAATGGCTGATTCACGATGTGAGAAACATTAAAGAGCTTGTCGAATATCAAAATGAAATGAGTCTCCCCTAAACCTCAGGGGCATGGGCCAACAGAAGTGATATTGGCAATTCCAATATCTGCTGGGGCCGAACTAGTAATCTTTACTTGAGCAAAGCAACTTCCTTCTGTCGTAATAAAGGTATAATTTTGATTACCCGTTGTGCCCCGTAGAGCTTGAGAGAGAGTGCCCGAAGTCCCAATCACTTTAAGCGACAAACCCGATTGGGATGGGACGGAAAAGGATTCTAAACGGACCACATAATTGCCAATTCCAGCGTGGTATATGCTAACCCCGCCAGTAGCGCTACCCACCGTAAAAGTACCCGTAAACGTAGGACTTCCGGATGGAACAGGGTCGTTTAGGCTAGACGAACCCAGACGAATTGGGCCGCACCCAGTCATAATAAAAAGATACGTAAAAACAGATATTTGAAGCAGTGCTAATTTCAAAAAACCTACCGCCTTTATAAAGAAATTATCTCATATGGCCGATATTGAAACAAGGAGTCTGCCTTTGATCAACGATGACCAGGACCCACAAGATAAGCCGGTAAGTATCGAATTTGATACAAGTTATTCGGCGGAGCTTAAGGGTCCGCCGTCCGAAGGACTTTTTACGGACGCCTCTCTGCCGCTCACCGCTAGATCGGAAGAGAACACCTCTGAACTCCAGTCACGGAGAGCTGTCGTATGCCGTCTTCGGCTGGAAAA
>CAYJBA010000075.1:0-9633 GCA_964367865.1 uncultured Bacteriovoracaceae bacterium
AACCAATTGCGCTCATCGCCGCTGAAACAACCCAAGCTGCGCTCCGCGCGCTAGATCTTATTCAAATTCATTTTGAAACTACTGCACCCATCCTCAGTATCGATGAGGCAAAAAGGCTTAAAAGCTTTATCGGACCTGTCCGCAAAATCGAACGCGGTCACATCTCAGAAACTCTTCAATCCGCACCCCATCGAATTGCGGGCAAATTGATCTTAAGAGGCGCAGATCATTTTTACCTCGAAAGTCAAGTCGCCATAGCCTATCCCAAAGAAGATGGACAAATCGAGGTTCATTCGTCCTCACAGCATCCCACCGAAGTACAGCATGTTGTTTCGCACGCTTTGGGGCTCTCAGCCAAGGATGTCGTTTGCTTTGTCAAGCGCATGGGCGGAGCCTTTGGTGGAAAAGAATCCCAGGCCGCCCCTATAGCGGCTTATGCCGCCCTTGTGGCTCAGCGGCTAAAACGCCCGGCGCGGATCGTTCTGACCAAAGACGACGACATGATTATCACGGGTAAACGAAACCCATTTGAAAATATTTACCGAGTTGGCTTCGACTCTGACGGAAAAATCCTCGCACTCGATGTAGAACTTTACTCAGATGGTGGCGCCTACGCGGATCTTTCTACCTCGATCATGGAACGCGCCATGCTTCATTGCGATAACGCCTATTTTATCCCGCATATCCGCATAACTGGACAGGTGTGTAAAACCCATCATCACCCGCACACTGCCTTTCGTGGATTTGGCGGACCCAAAGGGGTTGCGACGATCGAACGCATTATCGAAGAAATTGCTCATTTTCTCAAAGTCGACGCGCTTAAGATCCGAAAACTCAATTGCTATCAAGACTCGCAAGGCCAAAATACCACTCCCTATGGGCAAAAAGTCGAAAATAACTGTTTGCCTCAGATCTTTGATCAACTCGAGCGGGAGTCTGAGTACGAATTTCGAAAAAAAGCGATTCTTGAGGAAAATAAGAATGCGTTGGGAGGGGGCAGTTCGCGACTCATCAGAGGTCTTTCGCTCACAGCCGTTAAATTTGGTATTTCATTTACGACTCGCTTTTTAAATCAGGCCAACGCCTTAGTACTCATTCATCGAGACGGTAGTATTCAAGCCTCGACCGGCGCCACTGAAATGGGACAGGGAGTAAACGCGAGAATCGCTGAAATCCTCTCGCAAGAATTCGGTTTACCTCGCGACCGCGTGCGAATTATGGCTACCGCTACAGATAAGAACGCTAATACCTCACCCACAGCTGCATCTAGCGGGACAGACCTCAATGGAGCCGCAGCTGTGATCGCGGCCCGTAAAATTAAAATGAGACTCAGCGAGCTTGCATCTCATTTATTAAAAACCCCCGAGAGGCTTTGGGCCAGAAATACTGCGGGATTGGGCTCCGAAAACGAAATCCAGATTTCTCAATCGAGCGAATACCTGATTGATCCTAATCAAGGAGCCGATTTTAAATCAGGGTTAGCTCAATATCATGACATAGTATTTGATCGGGACCGCGTATTTTTTTCATCGAAGCCTGAACATGCGATTTCGTTTTCGGCACTCATAAATGAGGCTTATCTCAATCGAATCTCGTTAACCGAATACGCGCATTATCGATTTCCGGGCCTCTCTTTCAATAAACTCACAGGGCAAGGCCAACCTTTTTTATATTTCACTCAAGGCGTCGCAGCCTCTGAAGTTTCCGTCAATTTAGATACTGGCGAAGTCAAAGTTCTCAGAGTAGATATCTTGATGGATTTGGGGCGCCCGGTTAACCGAGCCCTCGATATGGGCCAGGTTTACGGAGGGTTTATTCAGGGGATGGGCTGGGTAACGACTGAAAAACTTTATTATTCCCCCAAGGGTTTTTTACTTTCGCACTCCCCTAGTACTTATAAAATTCCAAACGTTCAAGATACGCCACGCGTTTTTAATGCGAACTTATTTTTTAACGATAACAATAAGACGACAGTACGCGGAACAAAAGCGGCTGGAGAGCCACCGCTCCTTCTTTCCCTGAGCGTATGGACTGCAATTTACGACGCTGTAAAACAAGTTCCCCATTTTGAAAATAAATTTCCTGAAATTGAACTACCGGCCACTCAAGAGCAAATCTTAAGAGCGCTTGCTCCAGATTCCTTCGCAAGATGGGAAGATCACAAATGAGAGATTTTTGGGATTTTGCTCAGAAGCTCACAAATGAAAACACACCGTTCGTGGTCGTCACCCTGGTCTCCGCGCGCGGGCACACCCCTCAAGACCCAGGAGCTAAAGCCATTGTCTCTCGAGAAGGTATCGCTTATGGCACTGTAGGAGGCGGCAAAGTCGAGGCTCGAGCCATTGTCCACTCACTGGGGCTAATAGAAAAACGCGTTCGAACACCTGAACTTCATACTTGGAATCTTCAGAGCGATCTTGGAATGACTTGTGGTGGAGAAGTTACGTTTCTATTTGAGATTCATGATGCCCAGATGTGGTCTGTCGCCTTGTTCGGAGCAGGTCACGTAGCGCAAGCCTTGGCCCGCGTGCTAGAGCCTATGCAATGCCAAATCACCTGCATTGACGCGCGCGAAGAGTGGATCTCCCGATTTCCAATTGATTCTAAGATTCGCTCCATCTGCCTGGCGGAGCCGGCCCTCGCAGTACAGCGATTTAGCTCGGACACTTTTTTTGTGGTAATAACCCAAGGTCATGCAATGGATACGCCGATCCTAGAAAAAATATTTAAAACATTTCCGCGACCACCCTACGTTGGGGTGATCGGTAGCGAACTCAAGGGAAGAAAGATTTTGTCAGAGCTCAGAGAACGTCGCGTGCCTGAGGAGAGCCTCTCTCTACTGAAATGTCCGATGGGACTCGAGTTAGGTAATAATCATCCCCAGGAGATTGCTGTGAGTATCGCGGCCGAACTGATTCAAACGAGAGATCGTCTATGGAAATGAGTTTACATTTATGGCTCGAATATCTATTGCGTTTTGCGCACCTCATTGCGGGCATTGCCTGGATTGGAAGCTCCTTTTATTTTATCTGGCTCGATAGCAGTTTTGAATCCCCCAAAGTCCCTCGGCACAACGTCGAAGGTGAGCTTTTTATGGTTCATGGAGGATTTTATTATCAAGTAGAGAAGCGAAAGATTTATCCGGGCGAGCTCCCAGAGAAGCTTCACTGGTTTAAGTGGGAGGCCACACTGACCTGGGTTACGGGCTTTTTGCTTTTGATTGTCCTTTATTACCTAAAAGGGGCAAGTCTTTTGGTCTCAAATGAAGTGAGATCCATGTCTCAACTCCACGCAGTGGGGATGAGTTTGGGTCTAATCGTTTTGTCCTGGCTTATTTACGATTTTTTGTGGAACGACAAATTCATTCGATCTAAAACTCTGTCGGGCATAATTTCTATTCCTTATTTTGCTGGGCTGATTTATCTCAACACACTACTGTTCAGTGGTCGGGGGGCATTTATCCAAACAGGCGCAGTTTTCGGAAGTCTAATGCTTCTCAACGTTTGGATCCGAATCTTACCCGGGCAATCTAAAATGATTCGCGATGCCCAAGCGGGCAAAGTTCCGGACTACTCGATGAGTCTTAAATCCAAAACTCGCTCTGTCCACAACACTTATTTTATTTTTCCTGCATTATTTATCATGCTCAGCAATCACTATGGAACATTGTACAATCATCGCCTCAATGCGCTGATCCTGATCCTCCTTTCTATTTCAGGAGCAATGGTTCGACACGCAATGGTTGCAAAAAGAACTCGAGAGCGATGGATTTTAGTGCCAGCGGTATTGGGTTTCATTGCCCTTATTTTTATAACCGTGGCACCTCCTGCACCGGCACAAAGTGTGGGATTTATCAGTGATGGGCAAGTTCACGCCGTTTTACAGAAAAGGTGCGTGAGCTGCCATAGCAGCCATCCCACCGATGATGTATTTAAAGTGCCGCCTTTGGGAGCGGTCTTTGAAACGCCGGCTCAAGTGAGAATGTACGCAGATCGCATTTATCAGCAAGTCGTCGTAAGTAAAAATATGCCGCTTGGCAATAAAACACAGATGACTGATGACGAAAGATTACTGATTTATTATTGGCTGAAGCAATAGACATGAATTCGGTTAAACCCGCCGTCTGGGTAGGTCACGACTCGAATATCCTGAAATTCTTTTGTGTTTTGGATTAAAAATTCTTTCTGATTTCCAGCAAAGGCTTTAACTCTAGTTTTTTCGACGAGTGAGACCCACTGATGGCCTTCTAAGCCCTCGATACTCACTTCGAGCGGATTATTGTTTATAAAAAATGAAAAATCTAAAATAATTCGACTGATCCGAATTTTCTTTCCAAGAGTAAGCTCAACTTGCTCGCTGTGGCCAAGTTCTCGGCTCCTGGCCGACTCAAACCCGTCAAACATGTGAATCGGCGGAAATGGCGAAATCACTTGGGCTGCGGGGCCATAATGCTCGTTGGAGGCCCGTTTAATTTTACCACCAAAGGCCACGCTGGCGTAATCGATTTCTCTCTTAGAATTCGCAGAATTTAGGTTCTTTGCAATTTCCGCTGCATCAGGCTTGTACGGAATGGTCATCGGCTTGACCGTTTTTGGAATTGCATCAGAAAAGCGAACGGGCTGAGCTAGATTTAATTTTTTAAACCGAGGTGCGATCTCACTCGGAAGGTCAGCATAAAGACCGAGTCGAGTCAGGCCCCCATCCGGAAACATTTCTACTTCAATTTGCGAATAAACTCTTTGATCCTCATCCAATTTCAATTCAAGAAGCGAATGACCCTGAAGTTTTGTACGCGGAACAATTTCATGCCACTTCTGCGTCTTAATCTCGAATGCGCCCAGCCTGACAGACTCCGGATGGTTTCCGTCATGAAACTGAGTCGAAAAACTTACGAAGCGAATACTAGAGGCGGTTTTGAGTTCAAATCTCAAATGATCGCAAGCCAAAGCATTATGCCTCGCTGATTCCCAACTATCCATCACTTTGCCCTGACGCCCAAAAAGCTCTGGATCAAAGGCCGGCAAGTTCGGACTGATTAGATTTTCTGCTCTAGCAAATTTTTGATTCGAAACAAAAAGGAGTTTGGCACCCACGCAGCTATTATAGGTTGCAAGAGGATCGATAGCGCCCAGCACCTGATTTTTTTCGGGGAGGCTCGGTTCGAATGCTCTAAAAATCAGGGTCTTATATCCTAAGTTGACAATTTGCTCCTGCTCAAGATTTTCAAAGGTAAAATCTGACTTAAAAAGTTCGGCGTTCACTCCTTCTATATTGAGGGCGGTCAAAAGTACTTGGGCGACTCGGCCGTTAAACTCGACCCCTTGGTTATCTGCATTGCAAAGGAGCACAAATCCTTTGCCTTGATCTGGACCTTTAAAACAATGAATATAAAGGCTTCGAAAACCATCGTTGGCCCCTTGGTGCACGGCAATCTTATTGTCACCTGCTTCGGTTACAAAAACTCCGAGGCCCATGTCGCACCCCATGAAATCGCGACTTCCTCGGTCTGAACCGTATAGCATTTGAACTGCCGTATCATGCGAGATCCCAGGGACGCCGTCTACCGAGTTGTATGCGTGGGTCAACATCTGAAGATACTTAGCCATATCTCCGCTCGTGCCCATCGCCCCTGCCGCGAATGAGGGAAACATAAACCTAGTGCCCGGAATAAGATCTCCTGAATCTAAGTAGCCATGTGCATAGTCTTTGCCAGGAATTGACTTTTGATCAAAACTTAACGCTGAGAGCTGCAACTGATCTAAATAGCTTCGACCTAAATCGAGGGCTGATTTACCCTCTAACACCCCGATGAGATGCTCAAGCACCAAGAACCCTCCCCCCGAATACTTAAACTGAGCTCCGGGAGGATAAATGACTCTTACAGGATCGTACTTAAATCTGGCACTTCCGTTGAGGAGTTCCAATACACTTGGCATTTCCTCATGAGCCGGGACTCCTCTCACATAATGCATGTTTAAAGCGCTGTGATTCATGAGATGGGCGATTGTAACTTGATCCGCCCAGTTTGGGTTAAGATCGGACTTAAGCCTAAATTGCGAGTGCGACGATTCAAAAAGCTTATTTACTTGGGTATCGAGCGAAATTTTCTTGCTTCTAAAATACTCGAGCGCAAAAGAGCAGGCCAATGTTTTACTTAATGAAGCTAACTCGAACCATGTGCTTGGACTGACAGCCTGCCCTGCTTTTTCAGATTCTCCAAAACTCAACACTTGAGTACGCCCTTCGCAGTTGATCGCAATACTCGCTCCACACACACCTGTATCTGCTCTGATCTTTTCAATTTGAGCGCAGAGATCAGGCACCGCCTTTTCTCTAAATTTTTTCTGGATTCGCTGGTCTGTAATGCTCCAAAGGGCCTGTCGTGCATTTTCAACTTCTTGGGCCGAAGAGTTGAGTAATCTATTTTTGAGCGCACCGAGTAACTCGATGCCTGTTTTACCTTGAGCAGAAATTAAAAATTTAAAACCAAATTTTTTCATATATTGAGAACCCAAACTTCTGAGTTCGGTTTTCACTTGATTCGAGTCTTTAAGCACTTGAGCTTGCTCCGTTGCAGCTTGTGCATCTAACGTCCTGTGATCCTCGCCGATATCACCATGAAATTGCGCAGCTCGGATCATTTCTGGGATTGAAAAACTCAATATGCATTCGCGGGCAGCCGTAAGATCCATTGCGATTCCCGCAGAAAGTACCTGGGCAAAACGCTTAACTCCGCATATTTCAAACGCGGTACTGTACCTTTCAACTTCTGGAGTTATCTTATATTTTTCTGGGTCTATTTTAGAAATATAATCCCACGGATCTTGTGCACTCCTAACTTCTTCGATGGTAAATGGCATCAAGAGTTCAGTCGCGAACTCTGGAGGATTGTGATCAGTCATGAGCTTGATCATGAGTTTTAGCGCAACGGGGTACCATTTTGAAGTACGCTCATCCCATTTTACCTGAACTATTTTTCTGTCGTCCGATAGATCTTTTCGAATCAAGTGCATCTCTTCGTGCACAATCTCCAAAAACTCCTCGCGCGATACACGCCCGTGCCGAATTTCGTGCCACACTTCCCAGCGGGACCTTTCGGCGGTAGCCAGGTCATCCATCACTCGAACTGCAATACCGTCGATCGTCGTGGGCAAAGCAACGCAACCATTTCCACAGAGCCAATCCGTTAAATACTGAAGTGACTGAAAAACATTAAATCGGACTTCTTCGGGATTGTGGTTTGCAATAAAATCAGATTCCTTAATATCGGCAACCAGGAGCGAACGTACGTAATTCGGATCCTGAGGATTCAATCCGTCAATATCCTTTGATTCAATAAAAGTCAGTACCTCGGTCTGGTACCTCTCAGTGAGGAGGGATCGAACTAACTTTTTAATCGCCTCTGAATTTCCATACAGGTGCAAGCGCCAGGCCTCGACCAGTGCAAGTCCAAGTCTAACAAAATCTGGGTGTGCCACCCAAAACCCGTCTAAATTTCGCTTAAGCTGCGTAACGACGTCCTTGATGAATCCGCGAAGCGTGATCTGAAATGAGTCAGACTTTAAATCCCCTGAAAGCGGAAGAATTCCATACATTCCACCCACCTTGATTCCCCCGCGAGATCCAATCACCTCCGCCAAGAGGCGGTGAGACGCGTGAATATACTTAATAACAATATTGGGATCGGCTTTAACAGGAATTCGATAGTTTCCGTCTTCTTTAAAGACTCGCGCAGTCGATCCCAAATAATCATGCCATCCCAGAGAAGCCCCGACGAAATAAGGATCCAGCTCATCCATGATTTCATGAGCCCGCAAAATGGCACGCGGATTTTCTAATACAACCATCACACGCACAGAGCCCAATACGTACCCGGGATTTACCTTTTTGATCAGCCTCTCAGCTGCTGCGATCATCTTGTGGATATAAGCCGCTTCAACTTCGTTTTCGAGTTTTGGCACGTAAAAAACCAGTGCTTCAGGACGATTATGGTTTTTAAAAAGGTGAAGCGCAAAATCATACAAATGGAGCGGTATGGGGCTCTCGCCATAAAACAAAAATGTACAGGGAAGTGCCAAACCTGGAAATCGTTTGATCGGTAGTGAAAGATGATCATCAGCTAGGCGATACCTCTTTTTACCATCTAAGTCCTCAGCCGCAATCGATCCGTCAAAACAGGAGGTGAGATTTACTGCCGCATCCATCAAATCCTGCCTGAGGGGTGTTTTTGAGTCTTCGTCATCCGCTCCCCACATGGGTGAGAATTTCTGCGACCGGAGAAGCTCCTCGACAATCGCCGGCTCGTCTTTAAGTTTACGGTGAAATGCGTTCATAGCGTTGACAGCCATTTTTGCACTATCGGGGGGACCAAAAAGTGTTACATGCGGACCTTTGAGGTATCTGGGAATCGAAGCTACGCTCTTTCCACCCTTTTTATTGTAAGTCTCTGACAGAGGCCCAATTACAATGCGGCCTTGAGAATCTTCTAATCCTAAAATCGTTTTATAGTCGGACTTTTCGAATTCTCGATTGAGAAATTGATTAAACTCAAATGTAGCCTTGACTCTTTCGTCGATAAATTTTCGATCTACTCGGCGTTGATTTAAAACTGCCTTTAGATCCGACCGGACTTCTAAATAAAGCGTAAGCAAAAAGCGAAGTGATTCTTCTGACTCAAGCCCTCCACCCTTTCCTACTTCGCGAAGTTGGGGAATCCCCTGAACCGCACGAGCTCCCGCCAAAAGATTGCGCGCGATGCTTGGAGATATAAAATCATGGTAACTATCAATCTCAAAAAATGGAGTGGGTAGTGTACCCATGAGCTAGCTGCCTCGGTAGGTGCTATAACCGTAGGGATTGAGCAAAAGCGGGATATGGTATTTTCTGGTTGGATCCGTAATTTGAAACAGGACCGGAATCACAGTGAAAAATGAGCCGGATTTGTTCTTTTTAAAATACTCTTCGACTTGAAAAGTAAGACGATAGGTCGCTGCCTCACTCGGACATTGAAATAAAATTCGCCCGTCCGAATTAGTCAGTCCCATTTCAATCAACTTCCACTGATCCCCTGATCTTTTTTCGAGCTGAACGGCCACTCCCTGCGCTGGGTGACCCAAACTTGTATCCAAGATATGAGTACTTATCATAAGAGATCCTTACGGTAGCAATAAAGGAGGACAGGCGTAAAGCCAAAAAGTCCTCCTAAAATCGAGCAATTTGAATAAATTTTTCTTTCCAATACCCTTTTAGGGAAGGCACCCGTGCGATTTCTGCGGCCCGTTCGGACGACACAGTTCGATGGTCCAAGTAAAACCGAAAAAGCTCATGGATGGATACCTTAATTTCTTCGGATTGAGTCAGTTTAAGCTCATTGCCTGTTTCAATTTTTCCTTCTTTTCTAACCCGAAAATAAACCCCACTTCTTAGAAACCGATTAAAGGCTTGCACAATAGAGGGGTCATTGTATTTCAGCGCCAATTTAAAGCACGGAAAGCGAGGTTGCACTGCCTCGAGCTGACAGGTTCCAAGTTCAAAAACATCCCCCACACAGACTTGGGTTTCGTCCAAATGGTCTAAAGTCAGGTTCTCCCCCATCGCTCCATACTCCAAAGAGTTTAAACCTAAAATTTCTTT
>CAYJBA010000076.1:0-9613 GCA_964367865.1 uncultured Bacteriovoracaceae bacterium
CTGAGTCCCTCCGTTAAAAAATGGATTGCTGTTCCTGGTCCAGCACAAAGTTGCAAGAGGTCCATCATGCCGGCCCGCCGAAAGGCGCGACCACATCGACGGATTGGTCACGCTCACATCCTGGGCTGGGTCGGCTCCGCCGTATTCCGGGATTGCATGCCTTAATTTTACACCGCCACCCTGAACCGTTCCGTTTGCGCTGATCGAAGAGGTTACCCAAGAAGCCGGCGTCACAAAAGGTGTCGCTCTCCTAGGATTAGCTGCGCTAGCTGGATCGAGGTATGTGGATTGAAATCCTGCGGCTCTAGAATATCTTTGTGAACTGCCCGTAGCGGCGACGCTGTTTAAAAATCCACTAAAGGAAGGATGAGCGAGATAGGTATCGACTGTGATTGTCGCAACTCGAATGTCCCAGGTAGGTTTCATGTAGCGATCAGCAAACGTTCGAAATCCATCACGAATTTTTTTCTGCGATGGCCACATACTGGGGGTGTTATCCACTACCCAAAGCATATCGATCTTCGTGTTCACGTCCTGAGTGCTACTGAAGGATTCCTCTTTTTGCATAAGCCTAATCGATCCAGTGATCTGACCCGTGCATGCCGAATTAAGGACGACGACAAAAACTAAAACCGAAGGTTTTAAAAGAACCATTACGGAGTTGCAGTACTTCATATACGCCTCTCCTTTCCTATTATTAATATATCTTAATATAGATAGTAAATGCAAATAATTTAACCCAAAACTTTGAAACTTAAAGAATTCTTATAAGTCTTGTTCTTAACTATTTTGGAATTGAGCGCGTTTTTGTGAGAGAAACTGCTATTCTGCGATTATCGAGACAAAACGAAAACCGGTCTTAAAGCTCTTATAATTCTCTGCTCTGGGAAAAAATACGATCACTTCGGTCTTTGCCCCCGGCTTTGAAATAAAAACCATACTTAGACCAGCAGATAAAAGACCGTTTAGACCTAACCCAGCGCCTTGATCCTTGGCTTTTGGTATGTAGGTCTGCTCGTGATAGTCCTTTCCCAGAAAACCTAAGACTATTTCTTTTTTAAGAGAACCAAATCCATCCGAAACCGCCACTCCGACGTATTGTTCACAGCAAGCGACCTCAAGCCTTACAAATTCTCGTTCTGTTAAAAGCTCAAAATCTGCATCGCGAGGCAATAGGCGCTTAGTAGGTTTTCCATCCGGTCCGACGGGAGCATCGAAAACAGCATTCATCACAGCTTCATCTACGGCTTGTGCGACCAGAGCCGCAAGCCTCGAAGTGACATTTTGTTTTGCAAAAACTTTCTGTATCGCCTCAACCGCAGCGGCCTTTTGAGTTGAACGCGTAATCATGATTCGCTGAACTGGAGTCTGTTTTGGAAAATACAAATCAAGATCAAAGGGATATTGTGAAAACGAAGCTTCAACCAAACGCGAGTACAACTCAGTCGCAGCACCTTCAAACCGCCGCAGCAAATGATGACCCCAAATCTGAGTCTTAAACAAGTGCGGATTTTCATTGAGCGGCGAATTTGTGACCGCGAAAACTTTTCCAGGCGAACACATTTTTGCGATGATTCCGCCAAGTTCTTGCACCATCTGAGGATCATCGGCACCCCAAAGAACTACAGTCTGGGGAAAGTCCGTCAATGCAGCTCTCACCTTTTCGCCCGTTCTAGCGAAATGGTAAACAACACCCGTCTTTTGGCAAATGGTCTGACCTAGACGAGCGTCTTCCTCATGGTCTGAGATGACGAGCAAATTACCAGCCATCTTTTAAATGTAACGAACCTACAAAGGCGAAACAATCGGCAGAGGTTTCCTAGAATAAATAAATATGAATATCCAGCCTTAAACTCAGTCTACAAACCGGGTTTATTTTTTTGCCTTTATGGGTGTAGCGGATTTTTCGGCCGCCTGGGTCACCGCATCGCCCTTCGCTGGAGCACTAGCTGGAATACCAGCTGGAGCCGAAATGGGGGCAGAAATGGGGGCTGATTTACCCAAAGAGGTTCCTTCGAACATACTCTTGCGCGATTGCCCGGCAATAATAGTGAGCAATATTGAAGTCGCCATAAAAATGGCAGCTGCCACAGACGTAAACCGAGTAAAAAAGTTTGCCCCGCCAGAGGTACCAAAAACGGTCTGACTCGAACCACCGAATGAAGCGCTGATCTCTGCTCCTTTACCCGATTGCAAGAGCACGAGAAGCACGATGAGAATCGCAGTACTAATATGAACAACAGTGATCAGAGTCTGCATTACTTATTTTCCTTTGCTTTCTTCTCTTGGTGCTTCTTTACCATTTCTTCTTGCACGTTTCTTGGCACCGGCGAGTACTTTAGAAACTCCATTGTAAACTCACCTTTGCCCTGTGTAGCCGAGCGAATATCCGTCGAATAGCCGAACATCTCATTGAGAGGCACTTCGGCTTCAATAACCGCGTAACCTTCATTGGTCTGGCTGTTAATGATCAATCCGCGACGCTGATTGATTTGCCCCATTACTGAACCCTGAAACTCTTCTGGCGCCGAGCTCTCGAGCTTCATGATCGGCTCGAGAATCACTGGACCAGCCTTTTCGTAGGCTTCGCGAAACCCCATGAGAGCGGCAGTTCTAAACGCCTGCTCAGATGAGTCAACGTCATGGCTGTCGCCGTCAGTAACCATTGCGCGAACACCCACAATCGGAAACCCGATCAATCGACCCTCTTTAATCGCCTCTTGAAAACCCTTATCGCAGGCTGGAATAAACTCGCGGGGAATTGCTCCACCGACAATCTCATCCACAAACTCGTAGTTCATTGCCGCATCAGCTGGAAGCGGTTCTATCGAACCTAGAACCTTAGCGTATTGACCAGAGCCTCCCGTTTGCTTTTTATGGAGATAGTTAAAATCTGCTTTGCGCGTGATCGTTTCACGGAAAGCGACCTGAGGTTTGCCTACGATCACTTCGCAATTATATTCGCGCTTAATTCGCTCACAATAAATTTCGAGGTGAAGCTCACCCATCCCGCTGATAATCGTCTGAGCGGACTCCTCATCCCGATGAACTCTCAGTGTGGGATCTTCTTTGGTAAACTTATTGAGTGCTTTCGAAAAATTCGCCTGACCGGTTTTATCCTTAGGCGCTATCGCAAGCGAAATCACCGCGTTCGGAACAAACATTGAGGTCATAGTATATTTAACTTTGCCGTCAGTGAACGTGTCTCCCGACGCGCAATCCACGCCGAACATCGCTACGATATCCCCAGCTTGTGCTTCTTCGACATCGTTCATTTCATCAGCGTGCATCTGAACTAAACGCGGGATCTTTACTTTCTTATCATTCGATGAGTTAAAGATCACATCGCCTTTGCCTACTCTGCCTTGATAAATGCGCATGTAAGTCAGCTGTCCGTACCGGCCTTCGTCCAGTTTAAATGCGAGAGCTACAAACGGCTTGTTATTAAAGGATTCGAGAACCACCTTGGCTTCGGCTTGGTTTTGATCGAGCGCGATATTTTCTTTTTCAGACGGGCAAGGTAAATAATAGGTCACTGCATCAAGAAGAAGTTGGACGCCTTTATTTTTGTAAGCGGATCCGCACATTACAGGCGTAAATTGAAGGGTAAGCGTCGCCTTACGAATTGCCGTTCGGAGCTGGTCGACGCTAACGGACTTACCTTCGAGATAAAGCTCTCCAACGGTATCATCAAACTCACCCACAGCTGCGATGAGCTCTTCGCGGTGCTTTTCGCATTCGCCTAGAATATCTGCTGGAATTTCTTCTTCACGAATCTTTTCGCCGTTATCGCCATCAAAATAAAATGCACGCATGGTGACGAGATCTACGATGCCTTTAAATTGGTCTTCAGCGCCGATGGGATAAGTAATCAAATGCGCATTGTGGTTTAATTTTTCGCGAAGCATTTTTACGCCACGAAAGGGGTTGGCGCCCGCGCGGTCCATTTTATTGATAAAACAAATACGCGGCACTTTGTAGCGCTTCATCTGGCGGTCAACGGTAATGGATTGGGATTGAACGCCTGCGACAGAACAAAGAACGAGAACAGCTCCGTCTAATACGCGAAGCGATCGCTCCACTTCGATCGTGAAATCCACGTGGCCGGGAGTGTCGATCAGGTTGACATTATACCCCTTCCATTCGCAATAAGTTGCAGCGGATTGAATCGTGATACCTTTTTCGCGCTCAAGATCCATGAAATCCATGGTCGCGCCGACTTGGTCTTTCCCTTTAACTTCATGAATCGCGTGAATTTTTTTCGTGTAAAAAAGAATACGCTCCGAAAGGGTGGTTTTACCCGAATCGATGTGCGCAGAAATTCCGATGTTACGAACTTTTTCCGTAGAAATACGACCCATGAGCAATGATCTCCTCAATGTTGAATAGAGCGTTGTTTTTAATCAAAAAAGACAGGTTTTATCAAGGAGGAAGTCGGGAAAGGGGTTTGGATAAGGTTGACCAATTAAATCAGAGAATGCTCAAGTCTAAACTCAACTGTTTTCCCAACCACAAAGCGTGGGTTGTGTGGTCTTTAAGGTCGTTTCCAGTCTCAGGATGAATCAGCACCGAATGATCCCCGTGGTTTTGCATTAAAAATAGGACGACTATTTCGAAATATTTGGGCAAGAAATCGATTTCAAACATGGGGACAGGGTGAGGCCCGATAGGCCGATCAATTAGTTTTCCGGAATAGCGAAGATGAGATCCCAATTTCTGCTCAATATGGGCTCGAAAACTCTCGGCACTTTCCCGGGTTTCATTCTCAAAATAGACATGAGCGTGAAAACCTGAAATGGGGGTTTGAATGGTATTCATATTTCAATCAACTGTTTTTCATTTTTTAATTAAATTAATTCTCCCACGTACCCTTCGGCTGTAAAAGCCGCGTGCTGCTTTTTGTCGCTTGTCAGGTAGTTTAATTCCACTGGTCTTTGGTCCCCTGAAGATTGAGAAATAATTTTTGCAGTGGCTAAATGAATTGCATCCATAGACCTAAGGCCAACAGAAGCTCGGTATTGTTTAACGAGTGATCGGGCTGAACCCAGCACAATTGAATTCACTGAAAACAAATTCATGCTCCCAAGAATTCGGTTTAGGTTTTGTTCCGCATTGCTTAAAAGATTTTGATTTTTTCCTAACTGAGAAATTAAACCTGCCTGAGCTTCAACTACTGTAATTTCGCTTGTTCCAATAGTTTTATGTTTTTCGATCGTCTTCCTGATAGAAACCGTGTTACGCGCGTCCTCTACAGCCAAAGAAACAAGGATTGAAGAATCAAGGTAAAGATAACTCATCTCTCGTCCCGATCCCTGATAATCGCTTCGATCGCTTCTCTTGCATCGACACCCACCGGCTCAAGGACAAGATCTTTCCATTTGTGCAATGCAGGTCGCGCTACAAGTCCTAGATCCATCAGCCTCTGAAGATCGTCTGTTTCTGCCGGGACAATCCGAGCCACCTCGCGATTGTTGCGCGTAATCGTGACCGATTGTCGCTTTCGCTCAACCTGGTCAATAATCGACGACGCTCGGTCTTTGAGTTCTTTGATTCCAACTCTGTGAGGGACTTTTTTTAATATAGCCATCTTAGCTACCAATATATAGCTACTCTAGCTACTTTTCAAATTTAAATGATTACCTAACAATTTCAATGGTTTTCCTGGGACTGATAATGACTTTATTCACGATAATCAAAATACTTCAAGCCGCGAAAATAGATTTTTGCGGCTTGAAGTATTGAATTCGATGGAACAACTTGGGCTGCGTGGCCTTCGCCGGTATCCGGACTAAATCCTTCCGGCGAAACCGGTTCATCGGGAGATTGTTTTAATTTGAAAAAATTGAGGTCCGAAGCCTTTGAATCAATCGTCCCTCCGAGCCGAATTTCATGAACAGGTGGAGCAAGTGCTTCGGCAAAAACTTATTTTAGCGAACCGGTTTAACGTGAAAAAAGCTCTGTCGCGTGAGGACCAGATGGTCTACTACAGCGCCTGGTATTATACAGCCGTTCACTTTCTCCTGACGATTCCTGAGTTTTAAAATAGAGATGCCATTTCGAGGAGACTGGGGCTTTCACTGATTGAAAGATGCGGGCCATTGATGCCGTTGACCGCGAAGAGCCCGAAGAACTCCATTATTCGGCTGTAATTGCGATCGCAAAAAAAGATGCGCTTAAGATAAAAACTACTTTAGGTGAAGCGATCGAACGCGTCCGAGAAAAAGTAAAAGAATCCAAAGAAGAGGATTTGTTTCGTTATAGCGTGGATTTTTTTAAAGCCTAGATTTTATCGTCCGCTATTGCTCAATAAACTCAGCCACTTTTCGCGGACTAATCTCCACCATGCATTTTTGATAAACGCTCTGACTGCAACTCCCACTCCCGTCTTTTGAGCAGGGCCTACACGGCATCCCCACCTCAATCACTCTTGACGTCTTGCGAGTGGGATACCCAAACGCTGTGGGCCCGATTAATGCGAGGGTTGGTGCGCCCAATTGGTCGGCCGCATGCATGAGGCCAGTATCAGCCGCCACGGTCAGGCTCGCTAACTTTAAAACCGCGCAACTCTCGATGAGAGATAGCTTTCCGGCCATGTTTTTTACTCGCGCGGGAGAGAGATTTTCGAGTTCTTCGCAGAAATGATCCTCGGGCCCTCCCAGAACGATAACTCGCTGTTCAGAAAGAGTTTCAATCAGGGTGTTCCAATGCGCTATGGGCCAACACTTCATTTTCCATGCGGCAGAGGGAACCAGGGCGACAAACGGCGACAAATCGCCCAGCTTTAAAGTCGCTGACTCCATCGCTTCGGGTGGAATAAAAAGTTGAGGTGCTGGGGGAACGCGAACATCACCCAGCCAGGGTTCCAGCGGCTTAAGATACGAATGCTGCCCCAAGTAGGGCTGTACAACCGTCTTTAAGCGAAACCAAAAAAAGAGCAGGCGTCTCAAACGCTCTTTTGAGCGCCGGATAAATTTCGGCGGGTTTACTCTCAATCGCAAAATCGTCGAAACCACCCAGGATCTTAAGCTTCCATGCGCATCATAGAGATGGGTGTATTGCTGGTTTCTCAGCCTCAGTGCAAGCCTGAGCAGTTCAATAAAGCCGTCGCGAGTATCAAATTCTATGACTCTTTTGACGCTGGGGTGCGATCTTATAAGAAACGAAAACTCGCGTTTGGTGAGCCAATGGGTCTCAGCCCCTGGAAACTTCGCAGTAAGCGCGGTTGGAACGCCTAGGCCCTGGATGATGTCTCCAATGCTACTGAGTCTCACGATGAGAATCTTAGGCGTCATGCGTCGGATCTTAGCACCAGTAGGGATCTAGGAAAATCACTCAATTAGGCATTTGACCCACCCGACCCATTTGGTCTATTTTCGAGGGACATGAAGCCATGGTTCTGGGTTGATCTTGAAATGACGGGTCTTGACGATATCAAGGATTGCATCCTTGAAGTGGCGATCGCCATCACGGACACCGATTTTAAGATTCTCGAAGAATTTCATCGTGTCGTCAAGCAACCCAAAGAAGTTCTCGAGAACATGAACGACTGGTGCAAAAAAACTCACGGCGACAGCGGTCTGACCGCTCTCGTTCCAACGGGCACTCCGCTCGCTCAAGTTGAAAAAGAAATTTTAGAACTCATCGGTAAACATTACGGCGCCAAAGACCGCGTCGTTTTGGTGGGAAACTCGGTCAGCAACGACAAACGCTTTATCGACCGTTATATGCCTGAGGTCGAAAAAAGACTCCATTACCGCTTGATCGATGTCAGCTCCTTTAAGGAAGTTTTTCGAGATAAATATGCAATCACCTGGCAAAAAGGAAACGCACATCGCGCAGTGGACGATATTCATGAATCGATCAAAGAACTTCAGTTTTACCTCACTCATTTTCAGGTGAAGCCCAGTGCCTGAAACCTCTCGCCCGAGTTTTAATTCGATTTATTTAGAGCTAGCCAAGACGCTTGCTCGTCGCTCAACGTGCAAACGCCTTCAGGTCGGAACCGTAATTACTTCTACGGACTTTAGAAAAGTCCTGGCAGTTGGCTATAATGGTAACGCGACCGGCCTCCACAACGGTTGTGATCGGGATGAACCCGGAAACTGCGGCTGCCTTCACTCCGAAGAAAACGCCGTTATTAACTGCGACGCGCCCCGATTTATCGAAAAATACGTATTTGTCACCCACCTCCCTTGCGTTGCATGCGCCAAAAGGCTGATCAACTTAGGAAACGTAAAACGTGTCTATTATGGTGAGGACTACCGCGTAAGAGACTCAGTATCTCTTCTCACTTCTGTCGGAATTCAAGTGGAGCAATTATCATTAAACCTTTCGTGATTTCTCAGAATGTTAAACGTTACTATACCTTTATTTTCCTACTCGTAGCAGGAACGTTGTTTTGCTGCTCATCTGGATCAAAGCGATCCTTTGATTACTCAGTGCCAGATGCCAAAAGTGTGCGCCCGACAACTCTTTCTCGGGAGATGGCCGCAATTCGCTCCCGGCAGATTTCACGGGCAAGTTATTCTCTTTGGTTCGGCCTCGATGAGACCCACGCGGATTTTCAGGGCCGGGTGGTTGTAAACTTTGAGCTCAAAGCAAAAGCATCAGATGCCTCAAATCTGGTCTTTATTGATTTTGAAGACGGAACAATTCACTCTCTTGCCATCAACGGCGTCCGAGCTAAAGATCCGGCCTCAGACGCTAAACGGTATGACGGGCATCGCATCCGATTTGAGGTTTCAGAGCTTTCGCCCGGTACTAATCGTGTAGAATTGGCTTTTTCGCATGCGTTTAGCAAAGACGGAATGGGTCTCTATAGATTTAAGGATCCAACTGACGGGTTGGTCTACCTTTACTCGAATTTGGAACCCTATGGCGCTCACCGGATATTTCCGTGTTTTGATCAACCTGACCTTAAAGCAAGTTACGAACTTACGGTTGAAGCTCCAGAGGAATGGGAAGTCATTGCAAATACTTCGGAGCGCGATATTTCGCGCGTGGACGGTCGCAGCAGCTGGGCATTTCCACCTTCTCCTATCTTTAGTACCTATGTGTTCGCGCTTCACGCTGGCCCATACCACTCCTGGAAATCAGATGCGGACGGTGTAGCTCTTCGTCTTTTCGCTCGACGTAGCTTGGCCAAGGATGTCGATTATTCGGAGTGGTTTGATATCACTCGAAAGGGAATTGAATTTTTTAATTCTAATTTCGGCTACCCGTATCCTTATTCCAAATATGACCAGGTTTTAGTCCCTGATTTTTCAGCCATCGGAATGGAAAACGTGGCGGCGTCAACTTTTACTGAGCGCAATATTTTTAGGACCAAAGTCACTCAAGATGAACACCGCGCACGAGCGAATTTAATTCTCCATGAGTTGGCACATATGTGGTTTGGAAACCTCGTGACCATGCGTTGGTGGAATGGCCTGTGGCTCAACGAAAGTTTCGCTACTTACATGGCAGCGCGAGCGACAGAAAAAGTTACTCGCTATGGGCGCGTCTGGCAGTCTTTTTTTCTAAATGAAAAAGAGCCCGCCTACTGGGAAGATCAGCTGATCACCACCCACCCCGTCGATGTTCCCATTCTATCGACGGATGCCGCAGAATCAAA
>CAYJBA010000077.1:0-9528 GCA_964367865.1 uncultured Bacteriovoracaceae bacterium
TAGATATCGTTTTTTCTAAGAGCTAGGGCCTCAAGATTAAACTGCTCAGGCTTCCAACCCGGACGATGCTTATCTAATATTTCGGCCATGACGCGGGGTCCTGTCGTGCCCACAAAGGGATGAATGTCGGCTGGATCGTAAGGTATTCCAAGCTCTGGTAACAAAACCTGCCAGGCCTCTAAATGAAGCGGTTCGCTTGAAACCAGAACCCCGTCGTTGTCAAAAAGGATGGCTTTAGGCTTAGGAATCTGAGAAAACTTTTTCATAATATTTTTAAAGGAGCCCCGTAATGAGCGCAAATCATCCTATGCCAGAGTTGCTAAATATCCTACGAGTATCGGCCGAAGCAACTCTACCTACGCGAGCCCATCAGGACGACGCGGGATTAGACCTTTATGGGCTAGAGGACTTACTCATAGAGCCCGGCCAGGGTAAAGTTGCAAAAACGGGGATCGCCATTGGGCTTCCTAAGGGATTTGTCGCGCTGGTTGCGGATCGATCCTCCCTTGCAAAACGTGGAATCAAAACCGCTGGGGGCGTGATCGATGCAGGATACCGTGGTGAAATCCACATCGTTCTGTGGAATATCGGGGCAGAACCCACCCATCTCAAGCGCGGCGAGCGTATTGCGCAGCTATTGATATTTCCCGTAGCGACGCCTGCGGTGAACGAAGTTTCGACATTAGATGAAACCGCGCGAGGCGCCAAAGGATTTGGGAGCAGCGGAAAATAGATGCGGTCCTCTCTTCTCATATTTTCTATTTTAGCTTTATTTTTTTCGACCGAGCGTTCCTTCGCGGCTGGTAAAACAGACGATTGGTTTTTCGGCGATGAGACCTTGCAGACTGAGGTTCAGTTCAATGTTCGATTTCTGGGTCATGTAGGTTCAAATCTCGTGGCAGGGACTCCGCCTGGCGGTTATTTTATGGAGGGCCAGATTGGAATTTGGCTCGAACATTTTGTTCAGGGCCACATCCAAATCGGAAAATCGATCACCGGCGACTCGGCTTTAAACCTGGGCGCAGGACTAAGATTGAACTTGCTCGAATTTTCTAAAGCCAACGCTCGTGATTTTGCGGCTGCTGACAAGACGGGTCTTTATTGTGTAGAGAGCAAACGCGGATTGTTCGCCCACATTCTGCGGTCGTTGCTTCTTCACGCAGATTTCGAAGCCAATCGCTTTTGGTTTACGCCCAGTACCCCAGGAGCCTATCCTGACTCCTTGCAAGGAATAGGGTGGGGAGCAGGCGCTCAGTGGGGCCCCAATATTCGGATTGAAGGCGTGAGTCGCATTTTTCTAGAGTCCTCGATTTCTTTTATGAGGCTTTCTGGTGTTTTTTATACTTTTCCGTATGCGGGGATCGGAATGAGCTTTTAGTAATACTTTCGCGCTAATTGAATGTGAGAAGTTTCTTCTTCTGCAATTTTTCTAAAAATTTCTCCTGTAACAGGATCTCGATCCCTGAGTGATTCGTAAAACCGCTCTCCCGCTAACTTTCCGCGCTCTTCTGCGTTGGCCATGTAAACGGCAAATTCTCGGGCCGTCGAACAGGAGATGAGCGATACCCAGAGATGATCGGAGACTTTTCGATCTGTCAGAGATATTCCAAGGATCTTCATTCGGGCTAAGAGCCAGCCCATGTGCTTTTCCTCTTCAGCGGCCAAGGCGCGCCAAGCCTCTCGAAGACCAGGGGGAGCATCCTCAAACTTGTCAGCGGCCCAGAGAAAAGCCTCTCTCGCCTGGAACTCTGCAAAGGCCGCAGCCCGCAATCGATCACCAATGCCCTCGAGTGCACTTATAGAGCGGGGGGCTTCGCCATGTTTTCCGGGCTCGGCTAATGCGAAAGGTGCCCAATTCATCGCTCACCGCCTCTCAGATCGCAAAGTGTCTTAAAATGGATTTCTGAGATCGGCATGACCGAAAGCCTCGATTGCCTGATCAGAGGTAAATCGGCGAGCGTTCTTGAGCTCCTGATGGCTGATAACGGAACGGGCGCGCTCAGTGCCTCAACAGGCTCCAAATCAATCTGAACCCATTCTCCGGGCTTGTTTGCATCCGGATCGGGGTAGGCCTCTGTTACTACGCGTGCGATGCCAACGACCGCCTTTTCGTCTCCGCTATGGTAAATGAGGGCGAGATCATTTTTCTTAAGGAGCTTAAGAAAATTTCGGGCCTGAAAGTTACGAATTCCATTCCAATTGGTTCTTCCTTCTTTTTGAAGTGTGGCGAAACTATAGGTACTAGGTTCGGTTTTCAGAAGCCAGTAAGAGGATTTTGAAGCCATGATTGGGGCTTCATAACCCGGCTACTCCGGTTGCGCAACCCCGGGAGCGACAGGATCAAGGGGATCCAGCATGGCTGGGACTCGCTTTTGGGCAGGAAAGTCAAATGCAGTGGTAACTCGGGTATTTTTGCTGGCTACCGCATGAGTTAGCGCAGCGGCTAGCACTGAAAGAGCAACAACTATGCTCCATAACATCTGACCTCGAGTAGATTCCTCGGGTACATTGGGCCTGGCTTTAGATCTTCGGTCGAGAAACAGACGTACTCCAAATCTTCCGAATTTTAGACCCGTTCGCAGGTCGGATGGGTTTCTGCGAAACATCTTTCTTTATTCTACAGATAAGAAATGAGTTTAAAAACTGTGTCATTTTTGACCCTAAAAACCAGTGGCCAAGAATGCAAGGCCGATGCTAAACCAGTAAAGTGATCGAAGAAAAACTCGAAACCGCGTTTGATAGCCTGGTCCCAGGGGTACCCAAAGCGATTTACTGGCGAGAATATCCTGCCGAGTTTAAGGCTGAAGAAATCCGGGCCTTTGAAACCGCACGCTCTGCTGAAGCCAAAAGTGCGATCTCCCAGAGGCTAAGAGATCTTGGAATTGCCACACCTCTAGTGAGCTTTTCGCATAGTAGCCATGACGGAAAGTTGGGTATTATTGGAGTGGGAGTTGGGTCCGAGTCTGAAGTTGCAGGTATCGGAGTTGATCTCGAGGCCCCGGGCAGACAGCTCTCGCCTGAGCTTGCGCAGCGGCTGATTCATGAATCTGAGGCTAAGTTTGACAGCATTTCCCCTTTAGGTTTTTGGGTCATAAAAGAAGCAGCTTTTAAATCGCTACCTAAGAACACAGGCGCCTTGGTTTCTCAATTTGTAGTAGAAAAATTTAATCAAAAATCACGTATCGGCGAAATGATTACGGGGCGCGCGTCTTTTCGATTTCAGTTGATAGAAACTAAAAATTGGCTGATTGCTTTAGTGGTTTGCATTAATCCAGGGTCGACCGGCTCATTTGGGGGGCCAGGCGGATCGGTCGGAAGAAATTAGCCACATGAGTAGTAAATTTTTTACTCGATTTGGAATTCAGTTTTATTTAATTGTCGCAGAGTTGGCCTTGAGTTCGTGCGGGGGGCCCAAACTTTTTCGGCAGTTCATCACCTTGCCTAATCCTTGCAGCGCTTGTAGTGTTCCTAGGCCTAATGTTCAATACTTGTATGCGAGTCTTCAAAATTCAGGTCTGATCGCAGGCTATCAGGTAGATCAGAATGATTTTAAGATACTGACCCCAATTCCCGGGAGTCCATTTTTAGCGGCCCGCGGGACATACGGCCTGGCTCTTCATCCAAATCTTAGATTTCTGTATGCCGCAAATTACAATGATCGCGCCAATGTGATTACCGGATATGCACTGGTTGGAGAGACCGGAGTATTAAAATCCATCGGACGATTTCGAGCCGGCCGTGGGCCTGCAGAGATGACTTTTCATCCCAGCGGTCGCTTTCTTTATGTGGCAAACTGGAGGAGCAGCGGAAACATCTCGGCCTTTCGAGTGGATCAGGAGTCGGGAGCCCTATCCGAAATAGATGGAACGCCTTATAAAGCTGGGCACGGTCCGCGTGGAATAACTCTTGATCCAAATGGGCGATTTTTATTCGTTGCAAATACGCAAAGTCATTCGATTTCTGTTTTCGAACTGGATGGATCAACCGGAAAGCCAACGCCTGTACCTGGGAGCCCCTTTACAGGAAATGGACTGAAGAACCCTCAGGGATTTGCCGTAGTTTCGGGGGGCGAGAGACTTTTGGTCTCAAATACTTCTCCCACTGAGATAGTACTTTCAATGTTTTCGATTTCAAAAATCGATGGTTCACTTACGCCGTTTGAACAGAGCCCATTCCGCTTTACTGGGCGCTGCCAAGCGGGATGCGGGCTCAGTCATTTGGGTTGGGCTGATTTAGATACATTTCAGATTTTTGGTTCTAAAGAGGGAGTTGTTTTTAACGGCTTTTTCGATCCGCTTGGACGGCCTGGACTGCTGGCCGGCGTCCTGGTCGCGCCGCCTGGAACATCTTATCTCAATGACATGGTTTTAAACGATCCTACTCGCGGATTTATTTTAAGCTCCGAAGGCAATGCCATCTCGGCTATTTGGAATGAGGAGGGGAGCGCGGGGGCGATGGCCTCCAAGGTTTCAGGAATAATTCCTTCGAAGTTCAGGACAGATGCAGGAAAATTGGTTTTAACTCCGGTTTTTACGCCTTAAAAACCTCTTGCGATTGCGTCTGGAACAGTTTAATTGGCATCCAACTTAAAGGAGTCCATAGATGACAAAATTATTCGGTTTTTGGATGATTGGCGCGTTGTTCGCATTTGCTCCCATGGGGCAAATGGGTGGAGTTGCTCAGGCAAATGATTTTATTTCTGGGACAGAGGCACGCCGCTTAATCGCCGAAAAAGGCGCAGTCTTGATCGACGTTAGAACTGCCGAAGAGCGTGCTGAGAAGCATATTCTCGGCTCCCTTTGGTTTCCAGTTCAAACGATAAGTGACGATCTGGCTAGACTGGGAGATTTTAATCGCCCCACTATCGTCTATTGTCGCTCCGGGATGAGAGCGGCCAAAGCTAAGCAGATTTTAGAAAAAGCGGGGTTTAAAGAAGTTTATAATTTAGGCTCAGTTGAAAACTGGGACACCTGATCTTAATATTGGAGTGTAGCTCAGCGGGAGAGCATCCCCTTCACACGGGGAGGGTCGTAGGTTCAATCCCTATCACTCCAACCATTTTTTAAAAAAAAGACGGCATTGAAGATTATTTCTTTTCAGAGTTCGAATTTAAACCGAATCCGACTTCAATAAATCTTAAAGTTCATGTTTTCACAAAGATGTTACAATAAATGAGGGATATCTCAGATCCCCTTTTTGAGGAGGTCTTTTTGTGTCGGCTAGTTTTGAAGGCGTTCGAATCTTAGTTGCAGAAGATGAATCCGCTTTACGAAATTTACTGGTTACCCATTTTCAAACCAGGGGCGCACAAATATCCAGTGCCAAAAACGGCAAAGCCGCTTTTGATCTCATGAAATACCGCGATTTCGATGTTGTTATTACCGATATCCGAATGGACCAGCACGGAGGAGTTCAATTACTTCAAAATATTCATGATCAGATATCAAAAAAACCATTTGTCGCTGTCATTACGGGGCACGCAGATCCTTCTGAAAATGCGTTGCTGAGCATGGGAGCAAACGTAGTTTTTTTTAAACCTTTTAGCGTTCGAGAACTCGAAAGAACGCTCTTGCTTGTGTTAGGCAAGGATGCGGGATTCGCGACCGACTAGCATTGAGGCACACTCTGCTCACCCCAGGAAGCGCAGGCGCCGCATAGAGCCATTCCACATCCATATTTTGTACCTGTCATACTTGAATCAAAGGTTTTGAGAAAAGACTTGATTCCTTGGTCAATGCCTCAGAGAATCTCTTAATCGCATTAAAGATTAACCTTTTAATTGGAGTAGCCCATCATGGCTAGCAGGTGCATCATGTCGAATCGTAAATATACGGGTTTTGCCTTTTTGGCGGGGGTCGTTCTTATTTTTGGGGGATGTGTAAGCGCTGGAAAATACAAGTTGCTCGAGGATGATAGTAACGACACAAAAGCCAAATTGGCTGCCGCTGAAAGTCGCATTAGTGAGCTCGAAGGCAAGCTGGGCATAGAGTCTTCAGAGAGAAATAAGCTGGAGGGATCAGTTAGTGATATGAAGACGGCCCTTGAGGAGCTACAGAAAAGAAAACTGGAAACTGAAAAACGTCTTTCTGAGTTTCGTGAATTGACCGAAAAATTTAAGAGTCTGGTTGATGCTGGCAAATTGAAAATTAAAGTGGTCAACGGCAAAATGATGCTCGCCCTATCGACGGATATTTTGTTTCCTTCCGGGTCTGCAAAATTATCACCGGCTGGGAGACTTGCGATTCAAGAAGTTACAGGATTGCTCAAAAGTCTTAAAAATCGACAATTTCAAATCGAAGGACATACTGATAATGTGCCCACCAAGGCATCCGGGCAGTACCCTTCTAATTGGGAGTTAGCTTCTGCGCGAGCGATGTCTGTGCTCAGTACAATGGAGTCCTCTGGATTTCCACCTGACCATATCAGCATTGCGAGCTATGGCCAGCATCAGCCGACTTCGAGTAATGAGTCTGAAGAAGGTAAGGCCCAGAATCGCCGTATATCCATTGTCATCGTGCCGGATCTTTCAGGTCTCCCGGGATTTGACGAGCTCAATCGCATTGCGAAAACCAAAGCGGGCGAGAAATCTGAAACAAAGGAAAAGGAATAAATAAAATGTTGAAACACAGAAACCGACTAAAAAAAATTAGCGCTGTACTCCTGGCTGGGGTTTGCGCGAGCTTCATTTGCAGCGCTTCTTCTTGGGCAGCAGATGCAAAAAAGGCAAAACCGGTTGTAAAATCTTCGGCAGAACCAGCAACGAAGCATTCGAGTCCAAGTACCGGTCCGAGTTTTTTTGATAGTCTTCCACCACCCGAAGGCGTCAGGCTGTACGACATTATTGTTGGACCCAGGCTCGGAATTGGGTCCTACGCTTCAGCCACCATGGGCTTCGGTCTCAATGGAGAGTATCTCATTACGCGAGATATTGGAGTCGGGGGATTTTTTGGTTATTCGACTTATTCGCTGGGTGCCGGTAGTTATTCAAATATGTTGTTTTTAGCTCAGGGCAGCTACCACGCGAACCTTTTTAAAGTTAAAAACCTGGATACTTTCGCGACGCTGGGTATTGGTTATGACGTAGTTTCAGTTTCCGGTGGCAATTTAACTGTCTCTGCGAGTGGTATCGTTGCTTCCATCTACATTAATGGTCGCTATTTCTTTAATGAGCAGTGGTCCGGAGTGGCGTCTCTCGGATACGGAGTGGGAGTTCTTGGCTTGGGAGTGGACTACAAATTTTAATTAGACACCTGCGGGCAGGCGAAGTCTAACTAGAGCTTGGGCTTGTACGAAGTCCATCCCTCAGGCCACTCTCGGGTCCAAACAAACTGCGCTTCAGGGATGACTCACCTAATCTCGTGGCTTTTGCCACGCCATTTTGAAAGTGCTCACGGTCTATTTTGTAAACGACCCGAGCAGGTTCGCCTTGATCTGAGTCTTCGGAGTGCATTTGGATCGCGTGAGCCGCAGCGTAGGCTAGGTGGCTGGGCTTTGGATTATTCTCAATCACGAGAATAGGTCCGTTTGAACTCCCAGGAAGCGTTTCATTGGATTTTGAGCTTTCGGTTAGATTTTCGAATTCAGTTTATTTGTTGCAACCTGCGATTTTTCTAATTAGGCTAAAAATTCGCGGATTTAGTTTAATTTAAAAAAATTGACTAAAATGACGCAATGTATTAAAAATGTGGCAATCGATTGATTGATTTTAAAAATAGGCTTTATTTAACTATGATTCGATCCAGAATTTTATCATTTTGCTCCCTGATTCTTTTGTTGGCATTAGTTTGCCAAGTTATGCCTATTGGTAGTTTTTGGGAACCCACTCACCCCATAGAACTGAGCTCAAATCAGGATACAGATTTCGGTACGCCTTTATCCGAATCCTGCGACAGCTCTGAAGCTGAATTCGATTCCGCAGCTTTTTTTCTATCTTCCGATGGAGCAAAGTTGAAGTTGGGCCTTGAAAATGTTTCGTCGTTTATTGAGAAATTATCGGACCCAGTGTCCTATTCCTGCCTGTCCGTCCCTCATCGACCTCCAGAACACGTTACCGTTTGAATCGTTCTGCTCCCTAAATCGTGGCGCAGATTTTTACCCGTTTCAGATCAAATTAAAAAAAAAGAGGTGTCTACCCGTGTTCGAAGACAAATCTAAGTTACAAAATTTTAGCCCAAGCACAGATTTAGCCGAGGTGAATCACGAGAATTTTTCAGTCAATTCCGAAGTTGCGGACTCTTTTTCTCCGGAGCAGAGTATCAGAAAAAACATTGCGAGCCGCGAAAACTGGGTATTGAGAGCAATTGAGCATAGTGCTCATCTCCTTCCAGCTCAGGGACCCATTGGGGTCTTTATTCATCACAATACCTTGCACGCATTTCAGGATTGGAATTTTGAAGATGCAGTAGATCTTGGCGCTGAAATTTTTAGAGCTGAGCCCTATTGGTCTGAGAGTACATACCGGGATGCCTATGCAAAGGGCCGAATTACAAAGGCGGACATTGATGCGGTGCTGGAGCTTGAGTCGCGCTTATTATTGTTGCGATCTCAATTGAAAAATCTAAGTGCTAAAGAGGTTTATACCGCGGCATTGCTTCATGGCGCGGCTGAAATGGATGAAATTACAATTCAATGGCAGGTTGAAGAAAACGCAAAACTTAAAAGTTTGCCGCGCTGGGTGCCTGCCGCTGTTCGAAACGAGATGGGAAAGCAATCAGCTAGGATAATAGGAGATCTACTCAATCGTAAGAACTACGAAAAGATCGCAGAATATCTTACAGGACAAAAAGACTTTAGATTGGCTGATCAGATTTTAGGCCGGAGAGTGGGACTAGCTTTCAATCCTAGGTCTCTTGAAGAGGCTTGTATGGAAAGGCGGGAAGCACTATCCACTTGTGCTCTTTGGGTCACTTGCGAGGCTGTGGTAAAAAAATCTAAAACAAGTTCAAAGAAAAAAATCAAGCCTAATTCTCAATTCGCGATTTCAGAGGATGTAAATTATTTCGTGAGCAGGTTTTGCTCGGTCTATTTGGATCAGGGTGTTGCTGGCGTTTCACTTCCAGATCGAGAGCAAGGATTTTATTCTGCATTTTGTAATATGCTTCTAAAAGGACCAGTGCCCGCCTTTTGGCTAAAGCCAGCGCGGGCCATTGTCGAAAATTACCCAGATCCAATGAGTGCAGCCCTTTGGGCACTTCGACAGCTTAAAATTTCTGATCAAAACCTCGATTCATTTATTGAGTCAGAGCTTTTGGCGTTAAGCGGATGGGCCGGGTTAATTCACAGATTAGCTGTAGAGCCTACGCTAGCTCCCAGGCGTAAAGTTCAAGCATCATTATTGGAATATCTTGCAGTGCGCTTGATTTGTAATGTCTTTGTACAAGACCGCAAATTAATTACTGAAAGCGTTTCATGGAATGAAAGAAGCAGAACTTGTGATTTGTTCGTTGTTGCAAGCCCTCTGGGTATTTCTCCTACTCTTGAGTCGTCCGAATTATTTTCGTCTCTCCTTCTGGAGCTAGATCAGTTTAT
>CAYJBA010000078.1:0-9513 GCA_964367865.1 uncultured Bacteriovoracaceae bacterium
TGAACAGCGAAACCTTGGTACAGGCAAATACTGAAATCACCGAAGATCTGATGAAAAAGATCGAAGAAGCGGGTATTGACCGAGTCAGAATTCGTTCTGTGTTGACCTGTCAGTCCAAGAAGGGGATTTGCTCCCTCTGTTACGGCCGCGATTTGGCTCGTGGACGCATGGTTAATAATGGAGAGGCAGTGGGCGTTATTGCTGCTCAGTCCATCGGTGAACCAGGAACGCAGCTCACAATGCGTACCTTCCACATCGGGGGAGCTGCTTCGAGACGTGCGGAACAATCCAGCCTTGAAGCTAAGACCAAAGGTAAAGTGAAGTTCCACAATGTCGTCACTGTTCGAAACAAAGAAGGTTACCTCACCGTCATGAATCGAAACGGAGAGATCGCAGTGATCGATGCTAACGGTCGTGAGCGCGAAAAATACCCAATCGTTTACGGCGCGAAAGTACTGATCAAAGACGGAGATACCGTTGAAAAAGGTAAGCTCATGGCTGAATGGGATCCTTATTCGACGCCGATCGTGACCGAAGCATCTGGGCGTGTTCAGTTCGAAGACATCGAAGAAGGTCTTACGATGCAAGAGCAGTTCGACAGCGTCACTGGCCTTTCGCATAAAGTGGTTGTTGAATCGAAAGCGAGCGACAAACGTCCTAAGATGCTCATTACCGATGGCAAGGGCAATGTCATGAAGATCGAAGGCACGACTCGTGTCGCTCGTTACATGCTTCCTGTCGGCGCCAACCTGATCGTCAATGAAGGTGATGATGTTAAGGCCGGTGATACGATTGCTAAGATTCACCGAGAAACGACCAAGACGAAGGACATCACTGGAGGTCTTCCTCGTGTGGCTGAACTCTTTGAAGCACGTAAGCCGAAAGACTCCGCTGTGATTACTGAAATCGACGGCATTGTTTCTTTCGGAAAGGACACCAAAGGAAAGCGTAAATTGATCGTCACACCGGATACAGGCGAAGCCAGAGAATATCTCATCGGCAAAGGTCGTCACTTAGCAGTGAACGAGGGCGACTATGTAAAAGCCGGCGAACCACTCATGGATGGTCCGATCAACCCGCACGATATCCTGCGAGTCTTGGGAGAAAAGGCATTGGCCAAATATCTTGTAGACGAAGTGCAGGAAGTTTACAGGTTGCAAGGGGTGAAAATTAACGACAAGCACATTGAGACAATTGTGCGTCAGATGTTACGTAAAGTAAAAATCAAGGATGTTGGCGATTGCAACTTCCTTCCTGGCGAACAAGTCGACAAGATGGTGTTCGAAAATGAAAACCAAAAGATCATGCAGACGGGCGGCGCTCCGGCAACGGCTGAGCCTCTCCTTCTTGGTATCACCAAGGCCTCTCTCAGCACGGACAGCTTTATTTCAGCTGCTTCGTTCCAAGAGACGACCAAAGTGCTTACCGAAGCCAGTATTGGCGGGCGCGTAGATTATCTACGCGGACTTAAGGAAAACGTCATTATGGGTCGCTTGATTCCAGCTGGAACGGGTCTTGCGAAGTATAAGAGCATCCAGGCTAAAGTTGTGGACGACGAAGTTTCTGAAGAAACTACACCGACGACTGAAGCCTCGGCGATGGCTCCGATGGCGCGCTGATCGGTTTTTGGATTTAAAACGCACGCGCTTTTTGCCATGAGGTAAGATCGCGTGCGTTTTTTTTGTTCAGTTTTTCTCAGAGTGGGCGCTTAGCTCAGCGGTAGAGCAGGGTCTTTACACGGCCAAGGTCGTAGGTTCAATCCCTACAGTGCCCACCATAAACTCAATAAATACAATATTATAGCTGTAAATCACTCCTGCGCATTGGGGGTTTAATTCTATAAGTCCACCGTAAGTCCAAAAATCAGCCTCTTAGCGGACCTATTCAGCCGTGATTCGCGTCATAGCTCGCGTTGGGAATAGTTTAATCTGACGTCATTTTCTTCCGATAAGCTGAATGTGAACCTACTAGGTGCGTTATTCCGACTACTGTTTCGGCCTGGGCGAACTGACAGACGTATCGCTGCAAATGGCTATGTTCTTAGGAGATCAGAGTCAGGCCGCGATCGCTTAGAGCATAGAGAGATAGCAGAGGAAATCTTGGAGCGGTGCTTGGAACCGTGGGAGGTCGTCCATCACATCAACGGTCGCCGAAGCGATAATAGGCCATCAAATTTGTGCATTATGGATAGTCGCGATCACGACCGTTATCACGAGTGGTACGATTGGATATTTAAAACCTATGGAAAGTATCCGCGACGAGAAACCCAGTTGCGAAAGCTAAGAGAAACCTTCAACGGAACAATTCTTACCGAATATCGTAATGAAAGAACTAGAGCAGGGTAACATGGGTACCTCATGCTAATATATTCACTCTACTTCTACTTCCTCGGCGTAATAATTGCTCTGCTTTTTGAGACATTTCATTCAATCAAATTGATCCGTGAATTAAACTCTCGTCACGCAACAAATTTTCGTCGAGCCGGTTATCGAATTAGCTGGATGACTCAAGAGGGCAAAGTTATTGGTCCCCGCTATTACAAATTCGATCCATATTTTGTTTTTATGAAGTCAATTGCTTTTTTGGTTACTCAAATCATAGAGAGTCTCCTCAGTTGGATTACGGTAATTTTGCATATTAGGGGCTGGTTAAATTTTCGAGAGGCTCAAAAAGAAATGCCAGCGGCACTCAAAGAGCTGCGTTGGAGAATTAGAAATATGGATTTAACTGGGGAGGAGGTAATTAGGACTATGGTTCAGATTTCTGCCGCTGGGAGGGGCTGGGATCTAGCAAAGACGGAACAGGCGATAGCTGAAAGCCTAGAGGCGTATTCAGCCCGAATGGAAGAGATCAAACGCCATGAAGTCTGACGTCAATGGTTTTACCATTGATAAATGCCCCCATCACTATAAGGTTTTTATAAAAAAATTAATTTAGCCCACTAGAATTCTCTCTCCAATATTCTCCCAAATATGAATTGATCGGTTTTGATTTACGGCAAGATGTAGAGCGATCGCCGTAGCAATTACGCAGTCATCATGCTTTCCCCCCGCCGCCTCAATCTTTCCCTTCTCTTCGACCAAGGCCATGCACTCCCAGATTGTATTGGTATCTAATAAGGTCAGGTGCCGGTGCTCCACGGCATCAATAAAGGTGTCAATCATAAGCGGGCGGGTCACGCGATCCGTGAGCCAGCCTAATTTCTCGTCTTTAGCTCGATACAGGTTTGAATATCGAAGCGTCTCGTAAAGCCATTGTAGGACAGCGTGACCGTGGTTATTGCGCTCTACTGCAAGTAACGGAGTACTCATTCGAACCGAATATCGTCTGCATAGTTCTACGAGTTTTTCGGCGAAATCGGAGGGCTTAAACCGTCCGCGAAGTACAGCCACTTGGAGCATTGATTTTGCTTCAATAACAACTCCAACCGAATAGTCCCCACCACTGCCCTCAGCGCAATCGGCTCCGATAATGTAAATGCCCTCGGTATGAGCAGATTCATAAACTCTAAGGTGATCAGTTTTCTCGATTGGCTCGGGTGCCCGGTCTAGGAATTCTTTGACGATCTGGAGATCAAGTGCAGCGCTACCCGAAGCTAAAAAGCACGATTGATCGTCCTCCGGGTACTCCTGAATAAACTGGGATTTGAGTTCGCTCTTCTTGAATCTCCTAAAAGCTATCTGTGTAGGCGTGAGGTCAATTCCATAGAGTCTTTTTGCATGAGCCACCAGTTTTTCTTCATCTTCATTAAGCTCAAACGGAGGCGAGTCGATCGCGTACTCTGGCATAAAGTACCAGGGGAAGAAAAACCGCTCATAGCCATCGTGCTTAGCGTTCCACGACTCATAGAAATGATTTCCCATTCCATTCGGTGTGGTTTCGATTGTTACACGCCCGGTAAGAGGAACGGTTTGAAGCGTAGCCTTTAATCTATCAGGGTCCATAAACGCGGCCTCAGATACATGAAGCCACTGAATCGTGTCGCCCCTCGACTCGAGATCACAATATATCTTTGATTTAAGGGTTGGAAAACGAAGTTCGTACTTACTACCGCCTCCACGATCAAGCTCAGGTCGTAATCTCGGATCTAGGAACTCGTAAGCCCGTCTAACGATATTAAACAGCTTTTCGATCGTATCTTGCTCGTGAGCCAAAATACACGAAGTGACGTTTTGATTCCATATAGTGAAATCGAGCTGCTTTATAAGCTCGTTTGTCGTTATGCCCATTTGTCGGGCTTTGAGGATCTTCTTTCGGTTCAAGACACTCTCATTAAGCTGGGACTGAACAACGTTCGGTGTAAA
This sequence comes from uncultured Bacteriovoracaceae bacterium, assembly GCA_964367865.1. GTDB lineage: Bacteria > Bdellovibrionota > UBA1018 > UBA1018 > UBA1018 > CAYJBA01. The sequence continues at coordinate 4,305 of CAYJBA010000078.1, forward strand.
CCTAACCTTGCGTGCGTTCTTATCGACGATTGAGTAGAGATTTTGCAATCGCCAAGCCGGTCTTGAAAACCCAGACTTATCGCTCGGCAAGCACGACCTTGATCGGGATACCTTTTTCACGGCATTCATTTAAATAAAGGATCGTTTCGGATTTGGATTCTTTTCCGACATAAAGTGAATGTTTATACCCGCCGGTTGTTCTTTGCAGGAGGCGGACCTTACCGATTATCTTTCCCTGGCTATTTAGCATCCGATGGATCTCAATCCATTCTTCACATACTTTTGAGTGTCCCAGCTTTTCCTCACGCTCCCGCGCCTTTTTGCTCGCTACTCGCTGAGCATGGGCCAGGGAGATTGGTTCAGATTCGACTACCTTACCGTTTGTCATAGTTTTTCCTTTCAAATTACTTGGGAGATCCAAGTAAAGGGTTGGACCCCCCAAGCTTCAGTTAATCTGCAATGGCAATATTCGTTTTTGGAGAACCACCGCATTAATAAGATTTGAGCACGCACTCAAAGTGGATGGAAATTCTACCTGAGGTATATTTCAGGTAGTTCTTAACGTGACTTTGATTTCTTGGAGACCTTCTGTGAATAGACGTCGAGTGCGGTTTGAATAACGTCCGTCATAGACCAGCCGCTATCCTTCGCTAAAGCTCCTAATCGCTTAATAAGAGCGTCTGGGAGGCGTACGGAGAGCATTCTACGCTTGCCCCCAATAAACACCCGTTTAGGCAGTCTATAGCTTACCATAGAGAGAAGGTAGCAATCTAAAGAGGACTTTACAATGTATTACGTTGTAAATCTTACACGGGGGCTTAATTCGTTTATTTCGTACTCTGTAGAGTAAAACATTGAGAACCTTAGCGCAGCGTGTTAGCTCGAGATATGGAAAAACGTGTCGCGATTTATGCAAGGGTATCCACACACGATAAACAGGACCCCGAAATGCAACTTCGAGAATTACGCGAGTATTGCCGAGCACGGGGTTTTACAATATTCCAAGAATTCATTGATCGAAATTCCGGAGCCAAGGAAAGACGTATCGGCCTAGACGCCTTAATGGAAGCTGCCAGAAAGCGACGCTTTGATATGGTCCTCGTGTGGCGCTTTGATCGATTCGCTCGAAGCACCAAACACCTGATCCAGGCCCTAGACGAATTCAAGCGCCTCCAGATCGATTTTATTAGTTTTCAGGAGAACTTAGATACCTCGACTCCGATCGGCGAATGTATGTTCACGATTATTTCGGCAATAGGGCAGCTTGAGAGAAGTCTGATCCGGGAGCGAATTATGGGGGGATTACGAAATGCCAGGGCAAAAGGAAGGCAAATTGGGCGACCGAAACAGAGGAACGATATTTTGATCCGAAACTTGCGCAGTCAAGGGTATTCTTTTCGCAAAATATCATCCCTTACAAACTCTTCTTTAGGAGCCATTCAACGCTCGCTTATATCTCAACGAATAATTGTACCCAATGGAATGCCTTAAACCTTGTTTGAGAAATAAAGTAAAATCGTACCAATGTTAAAAGGTATCGGAAGATTTCTAACCGGAGGGATATTCGAGGCAGCGGTGGTGGTGGCGTGAATTTCTTCTAAAGTGTTCAACACTCGGATTGCGTTTTTCCCACTTAACTGAACTTAAAGAGTTGTAAAGGCATTACGGAAATTTAAAAAGCCCCGTATCTAAAACCCTGAATCTAGTGAAGCAAATTCAGGTTTGTTTTAGCGCCCTTATATTTAAAGATCATCCGTATTCAAATCAAATGATTTCGGGACAGCCTGCCTATGTCTTGATCACTCGTTTGCTTTTTTAATGTACTCAGACACTCTTTCAGTCGTTTTTACATTGACGAGCTTTACTGAAATGCCGAGTTGAGAAAATTTTTCAATCCAATAGCATTGTGCACCTGACAGCTTGTCATTTTCTGATTTCACTTCACAAAAAAAGGAAATTTTTTTGTCTGGGTTATAAACAAATAAATCTGGCAACCCCTTTCTAAACTCATTCTGATTGAACAATAATTGAAGCAGTACTGTAAAAAGTTTCGGCAATGAAACTGCTATGTAAAGGTCAAAAAGTAACTGAGGATTATATCTGTCGATGTCGATAAATTTGCTATTTGCTATCCTACAGTTTCTGAATTTTATTTCCCGACGATTTTTATTGATCAATTGAAGTGCGAATCTAGGGCCACCTACCTCAAGATCATGAAAGCGATGTAAAATGGCACGTTCCCTATTATGATAAAACTCCTCGCCATTATAAAAGTCTGCAGGCATGTCCTGGACAAAGTCACCTTTCTTGTTGAACCTAAAGCCGGCAGCAGGGATGCTAGACCAATAAATATCGAAAAATAGATAGTACCAAAGGAAGTTCCAAATATGGCACTCTGCAAAGGCAGTTGTGTAACCCTCCCCTTCAAAGTGTAAACCTGCGAAGCGCTCCACCTGAACCGGCTCATCAGTAGAAGGAGCCTTGAAAAATAACTTCCGGCTGCTTAGCTCCTCACGGGTCTCTAGTAGGCCGAATAGGTGTTTTGAAATCTTTTCGTAAGTGCGCTCTCCCTCTAAATTAATTTGACTTGGTTCTAGTTGCTTCAATAAATCTTTTGGCTTGGATTCTGTTTTTGCCTCATGATCGATATGTTTGAGGGCATAAAACAATGCTGAATTTTCATCTTTAAGGTGGGATTCAAGAGCTTCCTCCCTATAGCGTATTTTCTTTTTTTTCTTGGAATGAAACCACAAAAATCCGACGACAATTGAGAAAATAAGGGCAAGAAAGACCATGAATTGACCCTCAGATTAAGTTATACATATAAGGCTGCTTAAGGGTTACACATCAAAGTAATCTTGAACCTTTTATCAGTCCCTTCCATTAAATGAAGGACGTTTCCGTCTCTGGAAGTATCTTGACACGGAAGGGCTAATGCAGCGCTGGTTTTTTCCTTATCAGCACTGCAAATTAATAACAAACGCCACCAGCCCCCCTCCTGGTCCTCGATTCTATGGGCGCATACCCACTTTGTCCCCTTCAGGGTTATGATTCCTGCTCCATCGGGTACGGCATACGTCTTTTCTTCATTGTCAGGAAAAACGATTCTATATTTAAATACTGGTTTTGCTTGAGCTATAGCTGCGTTAAAAATCAGAATTGATGAGAACAATAGGCGAAATGACATACCGGCTTGTCGGTATATTAGCTTTATTTCTTAATACGTGAAATACCGTCAATTTCTGATAACGCTTTTTCTAGTACTCCTCGTACCCATGCCTGATGATCTTTTCCCTCGGTTTTAAGCCGAAATATTCTCTCCTTCATCTCACGGGTCATTGGCACCGTGAATTTCTCATCAAGCGTTTTCCCTTTCTTCGATGGGATCTCACTTAATTTCATCGGTACTCTCCAATTCCTTAACTAAGGCAAAGATCTCATTATGGCTGATCGTTCTCTGCTCGAGTTCGACGTGTTCCGTCGGTTTGCCGATGAGGCGATCGAGTAGAAAATTTAATCTCACATGGTCGCCGGACTTCATGCCTTCTAACAGCACGCCGACAATAAGATTTTCAAGCGCCGGTGTGTTGGGATCTTTCTGAGCTGACTCTAGCTCCGTTTTAGTCATGCGCACATGCCTCGTTAGAATCCTCTCAACCTCGTTTCGGTTTAGCTTCCGAGCCTCGACTACATCCTGGGGCAGCTTAGGGCGGCCATTTGGATTTCCACTAACTCCCTTAGGCCAACGTTTTAGATTCTTCATTCGTTTTTCAATGCCTGACATACTCATCCTTCCTTGTTTCTATTTTGTTTCCTTCGAATTTATCTCCGACTTGTTTAATTGGACTTCTCCACCTAAAGCCCTCTTCGCCTCATGGATGAGTCTGAGCTGTTCCGAGGACGTTGCTGCATCGGTTAGCCTTTGCAGTTCAATCAGCGTGTACACTGCGACCGTCGGGTGTTTTAACTGAACTCGCTCCTTTATCTCCTCGTCCCGTACCCAAAGAACCCTCTCGCCAAGTATTGATGAGTTAACAGCAACGATTTTTCCGTTCGTAAGCGCTTCCCAAATAGGACATCGTCCTTCGTTTGAACTCTGTGCGGTTTTAACTCTCAGCTTTTGAAGCAAAGATTGCCGCGAGGGAGACGAAATAAACGAATTAAGTCGCTGCGTCATATCGTAACCCCACGCTTTCAGAAACTTGCCCTGCGCTTTCGCACCGTAGAGAAAAATATCTGGTAGAAGGACGCCCGCCTGTTTCATCGGATGTGGCCCGAATCAAATTGAATTGAATTAGCAGATCGATTGCCGAATCGACTCGAGCCTTTGTGCGATTATGAGAAAAATACGTACTGATATCGGTACGAGTTATTCCGGATTCATTGGTTCGGAGTAGGCTGTAAATATCATCGGCTACTTCGTCTCCGGTTGAGGCACCGAAAATATATTTTACTGAATCCTCGCAATACTGCCAAACGGCAATTGCAGCCTTGAGATGTTCTGAAGATATTGTGTGTCTGGAGTCAGCCAAACAGTAGATCAAGGCCAGGCGGAGGACCATCGGCTCAGCCCTGCCAAGTAGGGCACCGAGCATTCCTGGTTGTTCATTTGAAAGTTCTGAATAAATGTCTCTCCAAAGCTCCTGTGCATTAGGGTCCATCTCGATACGCCGCTCTTCCTTTGCAAAGGCGATCGCGAGCTTTAACTTTGGAATGAACGAGTCGAGTTGTGATTGCTCAAGATCGCCGCCCAGCGGTAAAAGCTTGGATCTTTTGGTGCAAACGTGAAGGAATCGATTTGCAAACCCGTTAGCTCTTTCCGTGCGCGAGAGCGTCCGAAGTAATTCATCTACGGTGATGTGGCCGATAAATGAGAGGTGAGAATTCGTAGCCCTTAGGGGCTGCTTCCGGGTCAAAGTTCTCAAATTCCCGGAGTCCCACGCATTCCTGATGGTGGGCGACAGAATATTTCCATCACGTTCAGTTTGTCGCAAGACGTTAGCGTGCTCAGGTTCGATAAGTAGCAGTCGCTTATCCGACTCACCCGGGTCATAAATGTGCTCAGAGCCATCTTCTGATAGAGTCTTTGTCGCATCGCGGACCGCATAAATTATTCCCTCGCCGCTCGAAGCACCAGATACAACACGATCTTTTTCCCAGGCAGGATCAATCTTTTCAAACAGCGCACGAATGCGACCGAGGCTGGTTC
>CAYJBA010000079.1:0-9481 GCA_964367865.1 uncultured Bacteriovoracaceae bacterium
CTGAGCAGCTCACTACTGCTTCAAATAAGATGGCAGAGCAGATGTATAAATCGGCTGGCCCAACTCCAGGCGCTGGACCTACGAATGGAAACGCTGGAGAAAACGGGCATGCTGAGGGCGGCGAAGAAAAGAAGGAATCAAAAAAGGGCGACGACGTTATTGATGCTGACTTCAAAGAAGTATAAGGAAGTCTAATGTCATCGAAAAAAGACTATTATGAGGTCCTCGGCGTGGCTAAAGAGTCATCGCCCGAGGATCTCAAAAAAGCATACCGCAAGCTCGCCATACAACATCACCCGGATAAAAATCCCGGGGATAAGAAGTCCGAAGAACGCTTTAAAGAGCTGTCTGAGGCCTATGAAGTTCTATCTGATCCTCAAAAAAAACAGATGTATGACCAGTTTGGCCATACAGCGGGGCAAGGCGGTCCGGGTGGGTTTGACTTTCGAGGAGGTTTTGGTGGAACTGCGGGAAGCGGTTCGTTTAATGACATCTTTGGAGATATTTTCGGTGATATTTTCGGCGCTGCGGCCGGATCAAGTGGCAGACGGGGCAGACGAAGCCCAGGTGGGCGCCCAGGCCCTGATTTAAGAACCCAAGTTGATATTACATTCGAAGAAGCTGCTTTTGGCGCTGAAAAGGTAATGTCTATCCATAGAAGTGTTCCTTGTACTCCGTGTTCAGGCTCGGGTGCGAAAGAAGGTACACAAGCTGAAAGCTGTTCTACTTGCCAAGGCACTGGTGAGCGAAGTTTTCAGCAGGGGTTTTTTGCAATTACTCAACCCTGTCCACAATGTAGCGGAACGGGTCAAACGATTCCACATCCCTGTCCGAGCTGTCGGGGTACGGGTCAAGAGCGCAAAAAGAGCCAAATCGCCGTGAAAATTCCGGCAGGGGTGGACACAGGACAAAGACTCAAACTGTCGGGCGAGGGCGAATCCGGTGAGCGAGGCGGCCCGGCTGGGGATTTATATGTCGTAATTAATATCCTGCCGCATGACTTTTTTTTACGCGAAGATGCCGACGTCATTTGCGAGGTTCCAGTTACATTTACTCAGGCTGCATTGGGAGCAGAGATTGAAGTCCCCACTCTTGAGGGTAAAGTGAAACTCAAGATACCGACTGGAACACAATCTCATAAAATCCTCCGACTAAAAGGCAAGGGATTAACGCGCCTAGGCTCTTACGGCCGTGGAGATCAATTGGTTCGAGTAATCGTTGAAATTCCATCTAAATTAAGCTCGGAGCAAAAAGAACTACTTGAACGATTCGAGAAGATTGGGGCAGAATCTACTCATCCCATGCACCATCGATTCTTTGAAAAGGTTAAAAATCTGTTCGGATGAAAGAAATTAGCGGTATTGATCCTCTCAATAGGAATCAGCTGCGACTTTCATTACTCATTGCTGGCCTGGCGGCCGTAGCGATTGGCCTAAGTTCATGTGCAAGTAGTAAAAAAAGGCCATCATCTTCTGGCTGGACAGCCGTAGGTCCTCCCGCAGTGGCGGGTCCAATAACCTCAGCTCCAGGCGTTTCTCCCGTTGAACAAGCTCGAATCTCTCAACAGGAAGCGGATGCCTTTCATCAATTGAGGCTGCTCTACAATGCCGGATCTTACGAAACTCTCATTAAAAATATACAGGCCTTCGATAAAAAATACCCAAAAAGCGTCTACCTCAGTCAGACAGCGAATTTAGATGGACTTGCTTACCTTTTTTTAAAGCAGCCAAAAATTGCCATTAGGTATTTTAAGCGCTCCATTGCGCTAACGCCCCCTAATCAGTCACCCACTTTTATATATCCGATTTACTACAACCTAGCCACGGCACTCACTGACACTAACGCAAACGCCGAGGCCCAGCAAACTATGGCCAAAATTTCGCCAGAAGTTTTGGACCGCGAAAATAGAATAAAATTTTATTTTTTGCGAGGCCGTCTCTATTTACGGCAGGCGCTATTTAAAGAGGCCGCAAGCGAGTTTCTAAGTTCGAGCCGTCTCATTTCTGACCTAGATTCTCAAAGCGCCTCAGAGGCAAAAGCGGCTCTCCGAGCAACTCTTGAGAGAACGCTACAAGAGATCAAAACGCTTTTGGTTGTTCAAGAGCTTTATCATAATTTTGAAGACTCGCCCTTAGCCGATGTACTCCTTTTTAGAATGGGCACAGATGAGATCATGGTGGGCAATTTAGGTAACGGAGAACACTATATAAAAACTTTGATCTCGCGGTATCCTCAAACTCCCTATTACTCTCAAGCAACGGACCTACTAAAAAATTCTCAGACAAGCGTAATCGTCGAGCCACACTCGATTGGCGTATTACTCCCTCTCAAGGGTAAATTTGGTAAATTTGGTGAACGAGCGTTACAGAGTATTCAGCTTGCATTCAATATTTTTAATTCTAACGAACCTGACACTAAGATATCACTCATCATCGAAGACAGTGGGGACGAACCTGAGATGGGAATTGCCGCTCTCAACCGACTGGTCACTAAACATCATGTAATAGCAGTGCTTGGTCCGCTTTTGAGTCGAGGCACAGATCAAATTACAAAGCGCGCTCAGGAACTAGGAGTTCCACTTGTCTCAATTTCTAGGAGCCCTGGAGTGACCTCTGATTTTGTCTTTCCGGCAGGATTGACACTCAAGCTGCAGGCACAAGAAATTGCAAGATACGCAGTCGATGAAATGAAACTCAAAAAATTCGCGATTGCCTCTCCAAAAGACAAAGTGGGAGAGGAAATGACTCAGCATTTCTGGGAAGCCGTCGAAGCTCGCGGTGGAACCATAGTCGGAAACGAAACCTATAATCCAGGCGAAACCGATTTTCGCCAAGTTGTAGATAAGCTTTCAGGTCTTTATTATACGGAAGCGCGACAACGCGAACTTGACGAAATGGCGAAGAAGCGCGAAGAAAATAATATTAAGAAAAAGAGTAGAAAGAACGAACAATTTTTTAGTCTTAAACCGATCGTGGATTACGAAGCAGTTTTCTTGGCAGACGAGCCAAAAACCGCAAGTTTAATTATTCCTACCTTTATTTATCGCGACATTGATAAAATGAAATTTTTAGGCACCTCAGCGTGGAACTCACAAGAATTGCTGGGTTCTGGTCAAAGCTATTCAGAAAATGCCACATTTGTAGACGTTTTTAACATAAACCACCCTTCACCCAAGGTGAAAAAATTTGTAGATCTGTTTAAAAGTGCGTATGAACTTGACCCCAATGCAATGGATGCTGTCGCGTACGATGCGGCTGGCTTGTTGGGGTATTCGCTTTGGGAAGGGACTTGGCCAAATAATCGCGCCGAAGTTCGAGATCGTCTGAGTAACATCAGAGGCTTTACTGGCGTAACCGGATCCATATCTTTTAAAGACGGAAATTTTGCGCGGTCATTGCGCCTCATGACCGTACGTAAAGGCCAGTTCATAGAAGTCAACTGATTGACACAAGATGGGCAAGCCGGAATATTCTGCCCGTTGGAATTGTCACCTATTCTCTACATAATTATATCAGAGTAATCCGCAATTCGGGCGAGCCCGAGTTGCTGTATAAACATTTGTGTCAGGAGGACACATGGGTCTTCGATTTGACCCGGTCGGCGGGGGCCAGTTTAAACAGGCCGTCAAGCAGATCATGGAGGCAGAAAGCCAGCCACTCAAGTCACTCGAGGCTAGAAAAGCCAATGAAGAAGCACGCCTAAAATTGTTTCAAGAATTCAAAGGTAAAATCGGCTCTGTAGATAAAACTCTCGCCGAATTATCCTCTTTTAGAAAGTTTCGTGAACTCAAAGTGGATTTAGGGGACGGAGAAAAGCTCGTCAGCCTAACGATCGATAAAGAAAAAGCAGAACCTGGAACTATCGAACTTCAAATCGATCAGCTCGCAGCGCGAACATCCGTAATTTCAAATGGAATAGAATCGGCGGATCAGCCTGATTTAGGATTAGGATACATCACGATGTACCCCTTAAATGGCGAAAGTTACGATATTTATATCGATGCCAGTCAATCGAGTCTCAATTCGATCGCAACCCTAATCAATCGCGAGGAACAGAGCCCAGTCCGAGCGGCGGTCGTTCGAGATATGGTCGACCCAGAGGCACCCTATAAACTGATTTTAACAGCCAAAAAAGAAGGCGCTGAAAATCAAATTGAATTTCCGGACCTATATTTTTTAGACGGATCGTCAGACTTCTATTTTGATGACAACAAAGATGCAACGAACGCAATTGTTTCGGTAAATGGTTTTCCAATCGAAATGGATTCAAACGATATTTCTGATTTCCTCCCGGGCGTAAATCTACATCTTAAACAAGCGCGACCCGACCAACCTTTTACAATAACCATCAAGGAGGACTACCAGAAGATTGGTGGAAAAGTAAAAGGCATGGTCGATCAGATGAACCAGGTTTTTGACTTCATCACAAAACAAAATCAAATTGACGAGCGAAGCGATACCAAAACCACTTTCGCTGGTGACACCGGCCTTCAAGGTATCGAATACCGTTTAAGAAATCTCATGCACGAAGGTTTCTTGGGCGGACAAGGCATAGACGGCGACGACGTTCGGCTCGTTTTTCTAAACGAAATCGGGGTCGAATTTAGCAAGACAGGGCAACTTCAATTCAAAGAAGAAAAATTTAATAAGGCGCTAGAAAGGGATTTCTCCGGAATTGCTGAAGCAATCACGGGTTCATTTGGATTGGCTTTTCAATTACGCCAAGTTCTTGACGGATATAGTAATAGAGGAACCGGATTACTTGCCCTACGCGAGCACGGAATGCGTGATCGTATCAAAGATATTGACCGTCAAATCGACAACAAAACTCGTCAACTCGATCGTAGGCAACAAAGTTTGGTTGAGCAATTTGCTCGAATGGAAGCAGCTGTTTCAAATATGCAAAGGCAACAGGCCTACCTCTCGGCCAACTTGCCTGGCGGTGGCGGAGGCGGCGGAAACATGCTTTCTCAACTTTTAGGCGGATAGTCGAATAAGGAGCGACAACTATGGCAGGAAATAACTTTGGCGCAAACCAATACAAAAAAGCTCAGATCACGACAGCCAGTCGGGGTCAGGTGCTGCTCCTGCTCTACGAAGCGGCAATCAAATATGTCAAAAAAGCGACGGCTGCTATCCAAAAAAAGGATATCGCAGCCAAGGGAGCTGCGATCATTAAGGCCCACGACATCATTAATGAGCTTATGAACTCTTTAGATCATAACATTGGAGGTAATATTGCTCGAGATCTAGAACGCCTGTACAATTTTATGACGGAGCAGCTCATCCAGGCGAACCTGGAAAACTCCGCGGACAAACTGACGGCTGTTCAAAAGCTACTCGAAACTCTTCATGAGGGATGGAAGGGTGCTGTTGAACAGGTCAATAAAGGAACGGCTAAATAACATGGATGTTATATCGTTACTCAAAAGTAAAAATCGCTGCTTAGAAAAATTTATTGAGATCTCAATTCAATTTTTTAATGAAACTCAGACAGGAGATTTTTCTCAGCTCGATCGATTTGAGTCTCAAAGATCCGCTACCTTAAAAGCGTTTGATCTCCTACAGAGAAAGGTGCACGAATCCACCGATGCACTTAAGGAAATTCGAAATAATGCCACTCTAGCAATTGCGCTTCAGCAGGAAATGGCGATCAAAGCCCGACTGATTCAAAAAATATTGGAGTTAGATGAAAAAATTATCTTGGCACTCAATGTCGAAAAAAGTCGCGTGCAAATTGACTTAAACTCATCGCATAAAAATAAAGAAACCGTTATGAAATTTAAGAGCACGTGGATGCCCGAGTCTGGCGAAGGGATCGACGAAAAGCTATGAATTACAAAGATTATCCCAGTTCCGACTCTCTCGAGGGAGCGCTTCAATCCGCAATTCAAGCTGCACTTCAAGGCACGGGGCTTGCCGAAGGAGAGTCCCACTTAGTAGACATTGTAAAAATTCCCCAACAACAGGACAAAATGGTTCGCGTTCGAACGATAGAGGAAATTCTCGAAGATTTCGAAGGCGACTCTAACGAAAACACCGTAGGTTATCTGGTTCAAATTAAAAGACAGCAATCAGTACAAACCGAGCCAACGCCGCCTTTTTCTGATCCGGTTGTAAAGCAAATGCCTGACGGTGTTTATCTTCAAAACGGAAAACTAAATCTCCAGTTTTTGCAAAAAAATGCGGAACTGTTATTTTCAGCAGGTGAATACACATTATCTAGAAATATCTATCAGACTATCAGGCAGTCTGGAGAAAAAACTGCCACCGCGCTTCAGGGAATCGCATCGTGCTACGAAGCCGAAGGCCGCTTGGAACAAGCGGCCACACATTATGAAGAGTCGATTGCCTATCACGCGACATTGGAGTCCTACCAACGACTAGCTAGCCTTCTCATTCGTAAAAATAAAAATGAAGAAGCCGCCGAAACCTACGAGCGCGCATTACAACTTAAGGATCTCAATTCTGAAACCCGATTTCAACTTCACAATGCCGCCGGTAATTGTTGGGCAAGAGCAGGAAAAACCCAAAACGCTGAAGGTCACTACCAAAAGGCACTCGATATAAACCCCAATTCGAGTGAAATATTGTCTAATCTGGGAGCGGCCCATCTTCAGGGGGGACGAATTAAAGAAGCCAAGCGACGATTCGAAGATTCGCTTGTATCCGACCCTACTTGTGACAAAGCTCTCAGTGGCCTGGGCTCATGCTATCTCATCGAAAACGATCGAAGATTAGCCCACGACTATTTCGCCAAGTCCCTCGATGTTTGCCTCAATAACCCAACCGCAATTTACTATCTCGTTAAATGCGCGTTTGAAATTAAAACTTATGAAACAGCCGCGCGCGTGCTTGAGGAATATGTGCAAATTGCCCCTGTAAACTCGGCACTCCTCTATAGTTTATCTGCACTTCAGTATCACGTCGGGCGTTTCGGCAATGCTGCAAATACTGCGCGACAGATATTGGGGATTGATCCGCAACACGCAGGTGCAAAAGAAATTCTCTCTTTGCTCACGCAAGAGGCAACAGTTTCAATATAAAACGCAACGGCGCTGCTCTGTCATGGAGGACGGATGGCTACTGACCAGTCAAGACTTGAAGGCGAAATGAACGAAGGTCCGTCGAATGAAGAGCGAGATGTCATGGCTCTTCTAGCGGGATTTTTGCGCGCGCTCCTTGAAGAGCAAAAACCTCTAAAGGAGCAAAATGAATCTTCGACCTGAGGCCGGCCGCCCCACTGAAAAGCTAAGGTGCTTAGTGATTCAGCTTGCGCGAATTGGGGACACCTTACAAAGCCTCATGGCATTACGCGCAGCCAAACAGCTCTATCCTGAACTGGAGATTCACTTTCTAGCTCGTGGGCGGTTTGCTCAAGCCGCCAAGCGTGTGCCGTGGATCCACTCAGTTATTGAGTTTCCAAGTGATTCGATTTTGGCGCCTGTATTAAAAGGCGAAAAGCGAGAGATTGATGCGCTTCGAGACCTAGCGAAATGGATTGCACCTCTGGTTCAAAAGCCTTGGGATTTAATCGTTAATTGGTCTTTTTCAGAGGCGAGTAGTTATATCACAGGTCTGCTTCCAGGCAGAATTAAACTCGGCTACACGCGGAGAATGGACAATACGTTTGCCTCGGCAGATGCCTGGACTAATTTCGTTCAGGCAGTCGTGCAAGGTGATCTCCCCCAAAACATTCACTTAACTGACATTCTTACAACCCAGCTGCTAACTGCGCTTCAGATTCATATGGGCGATCCGCGCTCGGATGGCAACATGCCCGTAACATCCAAAACTTTTTTCTCTTTAGATCCGAAATTGAGTTCAAAAGCGTCTGCGCTGTTGAATTCAAATAAAAAATGGGTAGCCATTCAGTTAGGCGCAGCGCTAGAATCGAAAACCTGGCCGGTTGACCGCTGGGCGAAAACGGTAGAGTACCTTTTAGAGCGCCAAAGTGAGTACCAGGTCGTACTCCTAGGGTCGGCTGAAGAGAAAGTCAAAGCCGCTGAGTTTATCAATCTTTTGCCTCCAGTTCTTCGAAATCGAATTCGCTCGTTAGTGGGTGAGACTGATTTTGATTTATGGGCATCAGTCGTAGCAAAAAGTCGATGGCTTCTCTCAGGAGATACGGCTGCTATACACCTAGCTAGCGTCCTTGGAACTCGCGTAGTTAATATTTCAGTTGGACCCGTTAAATGGGTCGAAACCGGCCCCTATGGAAACGGACATTACGTAATAGCTCCGAAAAATACCTGTAATGCTTGTGTTGCTCCCGGTTCAGGCACAACTCATAATTGTAAAACTGATGTTACACCTGAAGCCGTCTTTGCGACCTGGTCCTATGCTGCAACCGAATGGAATCACAGGCGCACCTTGAAAATCGAGGACCACTTTTCTGTTTTGGGATGGAGGCACCACTTAGGTCAGGTTCAAGTGCGCCGCTCAATGATTCGCACCACTGAAACAGGCGGAGGAGTACACTACGAGCCTCTTACCCAAATTGAGCTAAGTTTAAACGAGTGGACATCAATGGTAACCGGACAAATCGCTCGAAATTGGTATTGCGGCTGGGTTCCACCCATGGGGCAGGATTTAATTCGCACCGCAATTGGAACTGATTTAATTCAAAAACTCAGGATATTAACTGAGCCTCTCGAAGTTCTTACCAAAATTATTGACGAGGCCATTGCCAGTAGCACCACACTTCACCACCGTAGTTCCAAAATGAAATCCCCAAAGCTAGTGGATCTAGCTCTAAAATCCGAATTAAATGAAATCGCGATAAAACTACAAGATTTAGACTTACTTTTAGATCGAATGGGAATCACCCATTCAAGCCTTCGCTTGTTTTCTCGCATGTCTAAAGTATTGATGCACAATCTTAAGGGCTCTGACATCAGCACCTTAGGTAAAGAAAGCAAAGACAGTTACAAGCAACTTAAAGAAGGTGCAACCATGATGAAAGAGTGGATTGCTCACACTCTTAGCCTTGCAAGGCCGGTAGCTTTAAAAACAGCTGATATTGTCCGGCTAAGACCCGGAACAGAGGTGCCCTTATGAGCTCATTTATAGTGAATGGGTCAGCGCATCCGATGCCTGTCTCAGAGAGCGAAAACCTAGGGACGCTGATTCGAAAAGTCCGCAATCAGTTTAATACGGCAACCTCGGTCATTTCATGGATTGATTTAGACGGAACCATGTTGACGGAGGTTGAGGAAAAAAGTCTCGAACAACTTCCACTTAAAGAAGTGCAATCCATCGAAATTCATGTCTGCTCCCCGCGCGAGCTTGCTGAGGACACTTTACAAACAGCACTATCATTTACGGATGATTTATTGCCGCTATTTGATCAAGCCTTAATTGAGCTTCGGTCAGGCCAAGCTGGAGCTTCTTTGTCCCAACTGCTCGACGGAATATCGATCTTTACAGAGGCAGTTCTTCGCGTTCGCCAATTACTAGGAATTAAAGAAAAGTCCCCTGCT
>CAYJBA010000080.1:0-9419 GCA_964367865.1 uncultured Bacteriovoracaceae bacterium
AGCGACAAAAACGTCTACTTTACTCGATACAAAAACGTCAGAAAAGAAGTCCAGATCGAAGCTATCTGTGATGATGCTGCCCAAAACAAAGATCTCGTTGTTTATACGATTGTATCGCCTCAATTGAGAAATTTTCTAGTAACCCAAGCTCGCGAAAAGTCGCTCCCCATTGTCGATCTCTTGGGGCCGTTGCTCGTGGGTCTGGCTGGTTACTTTGGATATGAGCCAAAATCAGTCGCGGGACTACTTCACGACGTGAACGAAGAGTACTTTAAAAGAATTGAAGCTATGGAATTTACTATCGCCCATGACGATGGCCGAGATCTCACTGGCTTAGAGCTCGCTGACATCATCATCTTAGGAATTTCGCGCACCTCTAAAACCCCGTTGTCCATGTACCTTTCTCATCAAGGATTTAAAGTGTGCAATATCCCCATGATTCAGGGTTTTGAGATTCCAAAGGAACTTCAAAACATTGATCAAAGACGCATCGTGGGCCTCACAATTGACGCCGATAGTTTATCGACGATTCGCCGTGCCAGGCTTCAACGCCTGGGCCAGGATCAAGGTGGAGAGTACGCAGATCCCGAAAAAGTGGTCGATGAAATCGAATATGCAAATGAGATTTTTAGGAAAAACAGGCGGTGGCCGGTATTCAATGTAACGGGAAAAGCTCTCGAAGAAACCGCGGCAGAGATCATTAAACTTATGGCATCGCGAAGATTGACTCCCGCACACATCGCCCTTCAGTCCACTGCTGCGGTTGAGCTTAAAATAAAAAACGGTAAAAATTCGACTCCATCAACAGAGAGGTGACCCATGGCACGTGGAAATCAAGTTTGGTTTAATGGCAAAATTCTCCCAGTAGAAAACGCAAAAATCAGCCTTTTCACCCATGCGCTTCATTACGGAGTCGGAGTGTTTGAAGGAATCCGTGCCTATAAGCAAGCCAAAGGCGGCGGCGCGGTTTTTCGGCTGCGCGAACATATCGTTCGCTTTTTCGAAAGCGCTAAAATTGTTGACCTCACGGTCTCCTACACCGTGGATCAAATCGTCGAAGCAACCCTAGCAACCTGTAAGGCAAATAATTTTGACGAATGTTATATCCGGCCTATTCTTTACATCGCTGAAGGCCCACTGGGCGTTTTTCCAGGCCCCACTCCTCCGGTTGACGTTGCAATTTTGAACTGGGAATGGGGTAGTTACCTCGGAGATAAGGGCATCAACGAAGGTGCAAGACTCAAAATTTCGAGTTTCGTAAGACCTCATGTCAATTCGGCAATGACCAAAGGAAAAATCACGGGTCAGTATGTGAACAGTGTTATGGCAAAGCGTGAGGCTATTAAAGGGGGCTTTGACGAAGCGCTTTTACTGGACCCCGAAGGTTATCTCACTGAAGGCAGTGGAGAAAATCTCTTTATTGTGAAAAATGGCGTCATCAAAACAACTCCACCCAACTCAATATTAAACGGAATTACCCGTCAAACGGTCCTTGAATATTTCGTCAAACAAGGACGGCCCGTGACCGAAAGTCGATTTACAAGAGACGAACTTTGGTGCGCCGACGAAGTCTTTTTGACCGGAACCGCAGCCGAAGTAACGCCCGTTAAAGAAATCGATAACCGCGTGATCGGCGAAGGAAAACCAGGGCCGACGACTTCGAAGTTGCAAAAGGATTTTCAGGCCATGATCCGCGGTGACGGACCCGAATACACGCGTACCTGGCTCACCCCCATTCGGTAAAAAACGTGCTGGTCGGCGTCGCTCGAATCGTTCTTGATTTTTATAACAACGACAACGTCGCACTTAAGCGCCGAAACCTCGAAGAACTTTGTCAGGACTTGAGGAGAAAATTCAACATTTCAGCCCTTGAGGTCGCGGATTTTGACGAGCCAGAGCGCTGTGTGATCGGGTTTTCTGCAGTAATTCCGGAGAACTGGAAATCCCACTCTGCCAAATCATTTATGGAGAAAATCTGTAAAACGCTCGACGAAACTTCATTTGCGAGAGTTACGGTTGAGGACTGGGACATTTTGAGTCACGGAAAACCGTGACGCCGGCGTATTTTGGGCGACCTAAAACGGCCCAGTTGAGGCAGATATTAAGGTAGCATTTTAAGCGCCAAATCTCTATACTCGGGACCACTTATGGAAAACACTATTGCGGCCCCTGTTCGTCGTCTCCACTACCCCAATATTTTCTGGCTAGGATTAGTCCATGTCATCGTTCTGGCTGCACCGTTTTACTTCACGTGGACTGCGTTTTTTTTGTGTTTAGCTGGAGTGTTTGGTCTAGCGCCCTTGGGAATCAATCTCGGCTTTCACAGACTATTGACTCATAAATCACTTCAAGTACCAAAGTGGTTTGAATATACTATTGTCACCATTGGTGCGATTATTGGCGGCGGCCCACCTCTACATTGGGTAGCTGAGCACCGCTTACACCACCAGTTTTCAGATACGCCTCAAGATCCCCATGATGTAAACAATGGGTTTTGGTATGCCCACATCACGCATTTATTTTTTCACAAGGATTTTGAAGATATTGAAGAGCAGTGGATGAAGTATGTTCCTGACTACGCTAATGACCGCTACTATCGCTTTTTAAATCGCAACTGGGTTTATCTCGCGGCGCTTACTATTGTTCCCCTTTACTTAATCGGAGGGATGCCGTTTGTGATGTGGGTTGGTTTTGTACGGGTCGCACTCATGCTGCACTTTATGTGGTTTGTAAACTCAGCAACCCATATGTTTGGTTACCGCAATTACGATAGTCGCGACCAATCTACAAATTGCTGGTGGGTTGGCCTGCTGGCTGCTGGAGAAGGATGGCATAATAATCATCACGCCTTTCCCAATTCGGCAGCGCATGGACATAAGCGTTGGGAACTTGATTTAACTTATGCGATCATCCGAGGTTTAGAGAAATTAGGGATAGCAAAAGATGTCAGGCTGCCACCTGAGTCATCGCGAATTTTTGAAAAACGCCCTCGACTTGCGACTACCGTCCAATCTTAACCTTTTGAGCGTGAGCGAAAGCAATGCCTACCTTGTCTAATGTGCTGGTGGTCGATGATTCGGAGGAGATTCAAATTGTCCTCCAAGAAACCCTAAAATCCCAGTATCGCGTATTTCTGGCGAGCACATTAAAGAATGCATCTGAGGTTTTGACATCAGAAAAAGTCGATTTAATCTTGTTGGATGTCCAGCTTCCAGACGGCAACGGCCTTGATTATCTTAAATCCCTTCGTGAATCCAATCCACCCGTTGATCTGCCCGTTCTTGTCTTAACTTCGCTCTCTGCATTAAATAAAAAAGTTGAAGGTTTTGAACTCGGAGCAGACGACTACATCTGCAAGCCATTTGAACCCCTTGAGATCATGGCTCGAGTAAAATCTCATATTAAAAAGCGCACTCATCGAACTGAAGTTCAGCCGCGAATCACTGGAGGCGGTTTGACAGTTGATTTGGTCACTCAAGAGGTCTCTTGGTTAGATGCAAAAGGCATTCAAAATGTCGAACTCACCCACAATGAACTCAAGCTCCTCTGTAAGTTCATTAAAACACCAGATGAGATTATACCCCGGGAAAGTTTGAAGTCATCCGTTTGGGGTAAATCCATACACGTTTCGCCTCGAGCAATTGATAAACTGGTATCTTCACTCAAATCAAAGCTGTCGGTGCATTCGGGACAAATTCAATCCATTTATCGTAAGGGATATGTATTTAAAGGAATTCACAGCTAAAAGCTTTGCATTAATTTTCAAATGATTTCATCGCGCTCATAATTTCGTCTACATTCACAGTTGCTGTTCCGCGTTTTGCTACTTCTACGCCCGCTGCAAGATTTCCCAATATTGCCGCATCGTCAATCGAAGCTCCTGTAGCAAGAGCCAGCGACAGAACCGAGATCACTGTATCTCCGGCACCCGATACATCATAAACTTCGCGTGAAAAGGTTGGAATATACTTCGCGCCTTTTTTATTTGCCGAAAATACCGCCATTCCTTCTTTTCCGCGGGTAATTACAACGTACTGGGCTTTGGTGCGATTTAATATCTCCTGACCTACTTGCCGCAGCGAAGCTTCGTCGCCAACCCGTATCCCCGTCAAACCTTCTGCTTCTTTGAGATTAGGTTTAAATAAAAATGCACCCCGATAAAATTTAAGCGGTGTCTTTACATTTGGGTCCACTGCAACTAATTTTTTTGCCTTTTTGGCAGCCCCAAAAAGACTCCGGCAAAGATCCTCACCGATTAAGCCCTTAGCGTAATCCTGGAGAATCACAAAATCGGCATCGGGCAACAATTCTACGAACTTTTTTAGAATTTGGTTTTCGACACTTTTTCGAACTGCGTTTAAACTCTCGTGATCCACGCGCAAAAGCTGCTGGCGTTCCGTAACAATTCGATCCTTTAAAACCGTGCGCCGATTCGAATCTACTACAAGTGTTCCGGAATCCATCCCGTTCGCCCTTAGGATTCTTTTAAGATCCTGACCAGCAAAATCATTTCCTATCACTCCGATGAGCGTGGGTACTCCGCCTAACGCCATGACGTTCGCCGCCACGTTAGCTGCCAAACCCAGTTTGAGTTCTTCACTTTGAACATGAACTACTGGAACAGGCGCCTCGGGTGAAATTCGCTCGACGGTTCCGAGAGTGTAACGATCAATCCCCACATCTCCAACTACCAAAACTCGAATGCCTTTCCATTTGTCCAGTACATGGTTTAATCGGGAGCGGTTCCAATGCATTTTGGATTTTTTAGGTGGATTTGTTTTTTTCGTTTTCAAGATTGCCCCTCTTCAAATGATTTTCTGTCTCTTCCAATGCCTGAGACACGGTCAAACTCTTCATGCACGGATAATAGTTACAGAGGTGAAGCCGACACGAAAAATCCTCTCCACAATAGACATCTGGAACTAATACCGAAGCGTGAGTATCGTCGCTCAGATATGGGCCCCATCGAATCGCACTTTGAACGCGAATCGGTGGGTAAAAAGTGACGACAGGCTTTCCTAACGCCGTAGCGAGGTGGAGCGGACCTGTACTCGGCGCGATTACAACCGAAGTCCAGCTATAGAGGCCTGCGAGATAATCAAGCGATTTAGTATCGGTTGTGCCCCGATAGAAAATTATTTTTTTTGAATCCTCTCCCAAAGCTTCTTGCACCCGCTTAAGCATCATTCCTTCAGTCGGGCCACCCGTGACTAAAACGCCCCGCTTATCTTTGGTCAAAGCGCGAATCAACTCGACGTAATGGCTTTCGGGCCAGTTAAGCGCTGAGCCCCCCATCCCTGGGTGGACACCAATGAGTGGCGTGTTTGAACTCCAACCTTTTGACTTAAGCCATTCGAGAGCTTCATTGCGGCGACTTGGATCTAAATGCACTCGTACCGGAACGGATCGAGCTGAAACTCTGATTCCGATTTTTCGCAAAAGCTGTAGATTATAATCCGTCTCGTGCATTTCCACCTGAGAGCGGTGCTGTCTGAGGCCTCGGTTGTAAAAAAGATAAGAGTGAAATTTACTTAACGGGCCCACGCGGTAACGAACTCCCGCCAGGTAAATCGCCAGAGAAAGCTTCCACTGACTGTGGAGGACTACTGCAATTCTAAATTTGTGAGCTCGAATCTCCTTAATTAAACTCAAAAAACCCTTAAGCCCCGCATGGCTTCCTCGAGGGTCGTAAACCATGACTTCGTCGATTGAGGGAAGTCCGGCAATCACAGAAACAATCGGGCGTTGAACCATGGCGACAAGTTTTGATTTAGGATAATTGCGCTTGATCACCTCAAACACGGGGGTTGACAACACTACATCCCCTAGGCGATCGGCTCGAACGACGAGGATCGCTTGGTTCGGATCTACCTCTAAGCGTATCTCCTCGCTAGACATGAGATATCCGCTTGCGGACTTCGGTTTCCATAAAGGATACGACCTGGTCGAGTGTGAGTTGACTCGTATCCACTTCGACAGCTTCTTTTGCTTTTTTCAATGGGGCCACGGAGCGGGTCGAATCCGTACGATCTCTTTCGATCATCTGTGTTTTAAGCTCTTCGTACGAAGGGGCATCCGCGCCTGATGCTTCAATCTCAGAGAGTCTGCGCTTCGTCCGCTCATCGATGGAAGCAATGAGAAAAAATTTTATATCCGCATCGGGAAAAATGACGGTTCCGATGTCTCTCCCTTCTAAAATCGATCTTCCAGCACAACCTAATCGACGCTGTAGTCCTAAGAGCGCTGCCCTCACCTCTGGAATCGCTGAAATCCTAGACGCTGCCATTGTCACTTCTGGCGTGCGTATGAGTGAAGTCACGTCCTTGCCATTTGCAAAAACTCGATTTGAAGGATTCTTTTGTGGCAACCTCTTAAATTCAAGATGAATTGACCGTGCGACTTCGACTGCGCGAGCAGATTCGGACTCTGGCGTTCCAGCAAGTGATTCGAGAGTCAAAAACGCTATTGCGCGGTAAAGAGCACCCGTATCGACATGTACAAAATGAAGTGCGTCGGCAAGCCTTCGCGCAGCCGAACTTTTTCCGGTCCCTGCTGGACCATCAATTGCGATGACTGGGCCTTGCTTTGGAATAGACAAGATACCATCCTCGGCTTTTGGGTTCATTTCTTAGAACCTGTTTTCCGCCTCTTTTTCGACCCATTTAAGGCCCGTTGCGCTGTTGGCAGTTCTTTTTTTAACGTTTCAATCGCAAGACTATTTTCCGCACTGGTACCAATACTGATTCTAAGGGCCTGGCCCATTCCATAATTGGCCACCGGGCGAAAGATCACGCCACTTTTCAGACAGTTCTGATAAATTTCGCCGCCACTTTTTCCAAAACCCTTAAATGCATCGATTAAAATAAAATTTCCCTGACTCGGCCAAAAAGGCACATTCATCTGAGTCAAATGAATTTGCCAAAACTTCATGCCCTCGCGATTGAGTTTTCGGGAACGAGTCACAAAAGCGCGATCAGAAAGAGCTGCCTCAGCGGCGACAAGAGCTATGGAGTTTACATTAAAAGGTTGGCGAATCTTTTCCACTGCGGAAATGACGTCAGGGTTTCCGACGCCATAGCCCAACCTCAACCCAGCTAGCCCGTAAATTTTTGAAAAAGTCCGCATCACAATCACATTTGGAAACTCACTCGCAAGCTCCATCGGATCCGGAAGGTCGCTTGCAGTAACATATTCCCAGTAGGCGTAATCCAATGCTACGAGTACTGAGGACCCCCGTACAGGAGCCACTTCTCGTAAAAAGGTACGCAACTCGTCCTTTGTGACATAGGTTCCAGTCGGATTATTGGGATTGGCTATGAAAACAATCCTGATGCGGTCGTTCTTTTTTACAGTATCTGCCATGGCGCGGAGATCAAATCTTAGGTCAGCAGTCAGCGGTGTTTCGACCGTTTGAACACCGTGAATCTGAGCGCAAAGCCGGTAGGCGACAAAAGCCATTTGCGAAGTAACGATTGAGTCACCTGGGAGACTAAAAGTGCGAATCAATAAATCAATAATTTCGTTTGAACCGTTTCCGATGATCAGCGACTCGGGCCTGATACTGAGATGATTGCAGAGCGCTTTCTTTATGCGAAACGCCCCTGCATCGGGATAGCGATGGGCATCTCGAAGTGAGGCCTTGACTGCCTGAATGGCCTTAGGACTTGGACCTAACGGATTTTCATTTGAAGCGAGTTTAATGACGCGACGGATCCCAAATTCTCGCTTCGTTTCTTCGATCGGTTTACCGGGGACATAGGGAACAAGACGGCGAATGTAATCAGGAACTTGGAGCATCATTGCCCGCAACTACATCACGGGACGAACCTTGGCGCAAGCCCAGTTCATGCTGTCAAGCTCACTTGAAATACGCTGCAGCGCCTCAGGAATCCACTCATCAGGAATGATCCCAAGCTTTTGAAGGCCGATCGCTGAAACAGGAGCGCCGGTTGGATCTATATTGATTCCAATATGAAGGAGCTGAGAAACGGGCGAAGCCGTTACGATAGAGACTGAAAGCTTTTGGTCGCCGACAAAAAGGTCATCTCCGTCTCGACGGATTGATAACCCAGAGGTCTGAGGCAAACGGGCACTTAGAGATTCGCCTAAAATCGCCATGACCAGGCGCTGAATCAACACGCCCTCGCGAAGCGAAATTCCAAAAAACTCGCCCAGAAAGTGGATCATCCACCGTGCTTCGATTCGGTCCCCGGCTAGGCTATCCTCGAGATCAACAAGGTCTTCTGTTTCAACTTGGCAAGATCCGATAAATGCCCCAACTGCAGAACCTTTAAGTCCAAGTTGGCTCAATAAAAAATGAGGCCTGAGCTCCCGACCCGTATAAGGCCTCTCTACTTTTGAAAACAGGGTTTCTATTCTCATTAGGCAGGTTGCTCCCTCAATGCTCGGGTCATTCGCTGACACGATTCGCACCTGCCGCACGGCTGATCGCCGCCCAAATAGCAGCTCCAGATCAGACCCATCGGAAATGCAGGCTTTAGCTTTGCTAGCTCACCTACGATTTCTGCCTTATTGAGAGTTCCGGTATAACAATGAACCTTTACGCCGTTAGAGGTCGAAAGGGCGAGCGCACCGTTCACGCAATCTAAGTACTCCATCGAATTATCAGGAAATGTCGCAGCTTCTTCGCGATTAAACCCAACAACTACATGCTCCGCTGACATCGATTCGGCATATGAAGAAGCAATGTGAATTAAGACTCCGTTTCGGTTCGGAACCCAAACCGCTTTTGCCGTTTTGTGGGCCGCATCGATCTGGTCAAGGTCATTTATTTCTGGCTGTGGAAGAGCACGCGACGAGTCCGTTAAGGCGTTTCCACCGAGCCGCCCCAACCAAGGTGCCTCAATGACTTCGTGTCTGACGTCATAGAAATCAGAAAGTTTCTTTGCGGCTTCGATCTCGCGCATGGCAGCCATCTGGCCGTAATTAATGGTTAGAGCCAAGATAGGCTGGTCAAATTCCCTACAGAAAGCCAGGTTGGCGGCCGAATCTAATCCGGCTGACAAAAGAATAAGGGATTTCTTACGCACGTCTCTTAGTCTCATCCCAGTAAGTGGCTGAGCAGCGGTCGTTTTCCCAAACCGACACGCGATCAACCCATGTCTGATCATTGTTTACCGCTTGAGTTAAGCGATCAAAAGCAAGTCTTGCGATTTGCTCTGCCGATGGATTAATCGTCTGAAAGTCTGAAAGTTCATTTAAATCTCTATGATCCCAAGGCGAAATGAGCTCACGGGCCGCCGTTTTTAGAGTTCTAAAATCAACTGCCATTCCAATGGGGTCTAAACTTTTAGAACGTGCAAAGACCTCGACGCTCCAGTTATGGCCATGGGGCCTGGCACAATCGCCGGGATAGCCTGTGAGATGGTGCGCGGCCGCAAAATCGACCTTAATCCTTA